>JBDRKQ010000063.1:0-2251 GCA_043813895.1 Planctomycetota bacterium | reverse complement strand
TCGCGGACGGCCCATCCGGTTGTCGCGAGGCAACTGCCGGTACAGCACCTCCGGCGGCACCGTCCAACCTACGAAACTCACCGGAATTTCCGCCACGTAGTTCTGCCCGCAGGCGTCCAGTTCACGCAGGAACGGCGGCTTTCCGCCATAACCTTCGTCAAACGTCAGCCACGCAAAGCGAACCCCGTTGCCCACCGCCCCGCAGTGCTGTCGCTGAACACAGGCCGTCTGGTTGCCCTTCTTCACGTAGCTGGTCTCGTCGATGGTCCCGATATACTGTGCGGATGGCCGTGCCGCCGAGCCACACGCCGTTGCAGTCGATCACGGGCCGCTACCTTATCCCAACGAGCCAAGCTCAGAAACTCCTGCAACGTACGCGGCGGCATCCCCGCGGCATCCGCCATGGGCTCGATGCTCTTACGCTGAAGGTCGCTGAGCTGCCCGGCCACGTAGGTCGCCAAGTGCCGTTGCGAACGGACGTTGGCAAAACAACCGTCGAACTCGTGGAGATACGCAGTCAATGCCGGTTTGATCTCCAAAATCGTCTGTGCGTCCATGCCGAGGGCCTCCTGTGTTCTTGTTCAATCCACAGGAATCCTCGTCCAACCTCACCATTACTCTATTACTCTTGAGCCTTTCTAGCGTTGTAGTATTAGGCCGCGGGTATTTTGGATTGCTCTATGTGCGGTGAGTCTTGCGCCCGATCTTGCGCGGCGGGGTCGGCGGCGATGCCTTGGCGGACGAGGTCGTCCCAGTGCTTTTCGTTGAACAGGCAGCCGGGGTCGCCTGCGTTGAGGTTTCCGAAGTAGGCGTCCGCGCGGGCGCGACAGCCGCCGCAGTAGTTCTTGTATTCGCAGACCTCGCAATGGTGAAGCCGCTGATCCCGGTCGCAGAGCAAATCCCAGAACTCGTTGTGGCGGAATATGTCCTCTAGCGGGCGCTGGCGGATGTTACCCAGGACGCGCTGCGGAATGTAGACGCACGGGGTGATGGTGCCGTCGGGCTCGATGCAGATGTATGTCCGGCCGGCCCCGCAACCGCCAAGGTATTTCGCAACGACTCGGGCCTTGATGCCGCCGCCGCTGCCTGCGTGGCTGCACGCCTGTTTGCCGTCGTCGGGACCGTGGGCGAGGCAGACGCGGCCAAAATGCGGTGCGGTGGAGAGGACGCCGATCTTGCCGGCTTGCATCCAGTTGTTGAGCGTTTGCAGTAGCCACTCGCGTTGCCGCGGATTGAGATCGCCTTCGACCATCTCCAACCCCCGGCCGACGGGGATGAAGTTGAAGTGCGCCAGGCACGACGCGCCGAGATCGACTGCGAACTGGAGCATGTCCTCGACTTCGTCGAAGTTGCCCTGGTGTACGCACATCGCGATGCCGAGTCGCAAGCCCTCCTGCGCGACGACGTTTCGCGCGCCGGCGATGCTGCGCTGCCACATGCCGGGCTGGCCGCGGAAGGCGTCGTGCTTCTCGGCGTGGACGGAGTCGAGCGAAATCTCGACATACTTGACGCCGGCCTCGGCGAGCTTGGCCGCGTACTGCGGCGTGATTGTGCCGCCGTGCGTGGCGATGGTCGTGTGGATGCCAGACTTCTGGCACCGCTCAAGGACGGGGAAGAGCTCTTTCGAGAGCGTGGGCTCGCCACCGGCGAAGGCGATCATCGGGACGTACATCGCGGCCATCTGGTCCACGAGGTTGAGCTTCTCCTCCAGCGAGAGCTCGTCCGGCAGGGCCTTGTGGCCGGAGTCCTGGTAGCAGTGTTTGCAATTGAGGTTGCAGAGGTTCGTGAAGTTCCAGACTGAGAAGAGCGGGGCGCTGAACCGTTGCGGGATGGTCAGTCCGAACTCGGCGACGCTCCTGGCGGTGACGACGAGGCCGCGGACGGTGGAGATGTGCTCGCTGACGCGCCGACGAAACGTCTCCGTCGAGACGCTGCCTTTCATGCGGTCTATGAACTTGTGCAGCGGCCAATACTTGAGCCGCTTGGTGAGCGGGGCGGCCGGATCGCCGTAGGTCTTGATGACGTCTTCCAAGAGCGTGTCACCGCTCTTGCGCGTGCGGCTAATGAAGCCAAGCAGCTTCCGCATGGGCCACGTGCCGAGATAGTCCTCCAGCCGGTGGTGGTAGTCCATGTCGATGTATCTGTGTGGCACAGGCGTGTCGCCTGTGGCGCCGCCGCTGGCAGCCTTCGCGGCCCGCCGGCCGTTGTCGCGGCGTTTTCGTTCAACGTAGTTGGCGGAGGTGACGCGACC
>JBDRKQ010000062.1:0-2654 GCA_043813895.1 Planctomycetota bacterium | reverse complement strand
CGTGTCGCGTCGACATGCGCTCGCCTCGCAGAGGCGGTTTCACACGCCGGCCGGACTGGTTATGGCACCCAGGTGCCGGCGGACCGAGCTCGCGTGTGGCTGATCGAACATCGCAACGAGGGGCTTGTCGAAGAGGTCTGGAAAGCGGAAAGCCTGTAGTATCGTGTTGTTGCGCAAGCAAGAGCCTCTAAGAGCTCGTGTCGCAGCGCCTTTGTACTGTGGAGAGGCTTCTGTGTCTCTGCCGAAACCGGTTCCTTCGTGGATCTTCTCGGTCAAGGAGTCCATATGGCACTTCGCTCCCTCCCTTACGTCGCGTTCGCTCTTGTCGTTTCGTCAGCCGCCCTTTCCGCCCGCCCGCTTGCGAGCGTCGACCTCTACAAGATGCGCTCGGTCGGGTCGGTGGCCCTCTCTCCCGACGGGGGCCGCGTGGCTTATGCGGTCGCCAACAACGGAATGAGCGGACGACCCTATAGCCAGCTCTTCATCGCGACCCTGCCTTCGGGAGAGGCGACGCGCGTCGGAGGCGAGGCGGACCGCGCGGGTGGAGCCACCTGGTCTCCCGACGGAAGCATGATCGCCTTCAGCGGGAGGGTCGGTGACAAAAGCGGACTCCACGTGGCGAACGCCGATGGCACCGGCATCCGCTTCCTCGCCGAGGTGAGCGGCACCAACTCCCCGCTCACGTTTGAAGGAGCGACGATCGCATGGTCTCCTGACTCGAAGCAGCTTGCGTATGTGTCCACCGTGCCAGGACCCGAGACGAAAGACGCGACTGGCGATCCCATCGTGATCACGCGCTACCTCTACAAGCCCAACGCCGGCGAAGGGAGCACAAGATTCAACGACAACCGGAGACGCGAGATCTTCGTCATCGACGCCGCGGGAGGAACGCCACGCGCGCTGACCACCGGCCCGCGCGAGTACCACTCGATCAACTGGTCGCCTGACGGACGCGAGATCGCCGCCGTGTCGAACCTCGACCACGATCCCGATTATTTCTACAACCAGGACCTTGTCGCGATCTCAGTCGCGAACGGCACCATCCGTCGGATCACCACAACCGAGAGCGCCGAGTACCAGCCGAAGTTCTCACCTGACGGGAAGCAGATCGTGTTCCTGGGAACGAAGCGCGGCCTGACCGACCTTGAGACCACCATGGAAGACGCGCACGTCTGGGTGATCAATTCCGACGGGACCGGTCGCCGCGAGATCGGCAGCGTGATCGATAGCCGTCAGAGCAATGCGGCCTTCTCACCGGACGGCGCGTCCGTTTGCCTCACCGCGCTGGACCGCGGCCACGTTCGACTTCACTGCGTCTCGCTCTCGTCGGGCGGGGTCGAAACGCTGATCTCGGATCCGGGCTCGGTGGGTGGGTACTCTATCTCAAAGAACGGCTCCGTCGCCTTCACCTTCACGAGCCTCACGGATCTCGCTCAGCTCTACGTTCTGGAGCCGGCGGCGAAATCGGCGGTTGGTCGGAAGGGTGCGCCAACCACGACCGGAGTGCCGCAGAAGCGAAAGCTCACTGACCTCAACAAGGAAGCGCTCGCGGGCGTCGACATCGCGCCGGTTCAGAACTTCACATTCACCGCAGCCGACTTCAAGTTCGAGATCGAGGCGTTCCTCACCACGCCGCTCGGACAGACCGCAGACTCGAAGCACCCGATGATCGTGATGATTCACGGCGGCCCTCACGGCCAACAAGGCCCCGCGTTCAGCTTCAAGTCGCAGTTCTACGCGGGTCGCGGGTACGCGACGCTTCAGGTGAACTACCGGGGGTCCACCGGCTATGGCCAGAAGTTCGCGGATGGCGTGTTCGCGGATCAGAACGGTCAGGAAGCGATGGACGTTCTCTACGGCGTGTCGGCGGCTCTTCGGCGAAATCCCTGGATCGATCCGGCGAGGCTCGGCGTTGAAGGCGGAAGCTATGGCGGCCAGCTGTCCTCCTGGCTTATCACCCAGACCCCGATCTTCAAGGCCGCCATTCCGCTTGCCGCCATCACGAACATCATTTCGTACAACTACATGACCTACTACAACCAATACGAGGAGATGGAGTGGGGCATGCGACCACACCAGGGCAATCTGATGGATGTGCTGTGGGAGCGCTCGGCGCTCAAACATGTGGCGAAGGTGAAGGCAGCCACGATGATGGTTCATGGCGAGAACGACAACGACGTTCCGATCGCCGAAGCCGAGCAGTTCTACATCGCCCTCCGTGACGTGGGCGTTGACGCCATCATGGTTCGGTATCCGCGAGAAGGCCACGGCCTTCGAGAGCCAAGACATGTCGTCGATCTGATGGATCGCTCGGTCGCCTGGTACGAAGAACACTTCCCAAAGAAGTGAGGGTAGACCGGCCGGCCAGGTTCTAGGCTCGTCTTCAGCGAGTCTCTGCGAACACTTGAGTTTGAGTGAGGGCTCCGGTCAGTTGAGATTCGGGCGGCGACCTCGAACTGGGAATCGGTGTGCCTCGCAAGAACAACCCGGCGCCTAATTACTGCGTTTCATAATTACGGTGACGCACCGAGGGCGATGAGGCGCCCGCGTGGCAAGGCGCGACGACCGAGAATAGCGGGACTATTTGAGGAAGGAGCAACGCAGCCACGCGGGATGCATCGTCGGCCGAATGCCACCGTAATTATGAAATGCAG
>JBDRKQ010000061.1:0-4224 GCA_043813895.1 Planctomycetota bacterium | reverse complement strand
CCGGGCTGGGCATCGAATCGTCCACGTTTGTCGTTGGCACGGTGGGAGCGCTCAGCCCCGTTAAGGACCAGAGTACCTTAATTGCGGCCGTCGCCCAGGCGGCGAGGTCGGTCAACCATCTGCGTCTGCTATTGGTGGGGGAGGGCCCGCTTCGGAAGTCGTTGATGGATCAGGCCCAGGCGGAGGGCATTGCTGACCGGGTGCTGTTTGCCGGCCAGCGCGAGGATGTGGCGCAACTGCTGTTGGCCATGGATGTCTATGTTTGCAGCAGTCGATCCGAGGAGATGAGCAACGCGGTGCTCGAGGCCCTGGCGGCGGGGTTGCCGGTAGTGTCGACGGATGTGGGCGACCACGCCAACGTGATCCGTAATGAGCGGGACGGATACATTGTCCCGTTGGGCTCCAGCGTGGCCATCTCCAATATCATTGTGACCCTTGCCGAAGACCGGAACCTGTGCCGGCGGTTCGCGCTGGCCGCACGCGCCCGGGCTAAGGATTTCGACTTCTCACATACCGTCGCAGCTTACGAGCGGTACTATCTGTCATTGGTGTCGTCGTCGTCGCACAGCCGACGGCCCAGTGACGGGTCGGTCCGGCATCCCCTGGCGATAGACGGAACCGCGCAAAGTGGCGCCTAGTGAACCCGAGCCCGGCGTACCGACCGTCTTAGTGAGTGATAACGTCCTTTATAACCCAATATCTACCACGAGCGGAGCAGGGCGGTCAAGGCCGTCTTGAGCGAACTAATGCGGGCCGCCCAAGTGCGAGCGGCCCGGTCGAGTCTCGGTGGATGTGGGCTATGCTTGAGCTTGCCGTCGCCGTGCATATACCAGCGTTCCGGCGGTGAGCACAAGCAGTGTCATCGCAACCATGCCCCAGTCTGAGAGAGTCGGGACAGTCGCTTGACAGTTTAGGTCGAACAGGTACGCGGAGCCAGCGTTGGCCGCGCCGGAGTGGTCGTCATGCCAAGCACCAATCAAAGCGTCATCATCGTGGAGCGCGACAAAGGTCCCGAACTCATCCCCGCCTGCGCCATCCGACGCCGTTAGCTTTCCCTGCTCGGTCCAGACGTCGGCGGAGCGGGCGAACACATACACCGCGCCCGCATCCTCGCCGCCCGAATGGTCGTCGAAGCGAGCGCTGATCAGCGCGGTGTCAACATGGAGTGCGATCCAAAACCCAAAACCGTCCCCCGGAGCAGCGTCGGAGGAAACCAGCTTTGCCGCCTGGGTCCAGGTCTGTCCCGAGCGGGTGAACACATGTGCCGCACCTGCGTCTATTCCCGCCGCGTTGTCATCCCGGTACGCGCCAATGATTGCCAAGTCGCCGCTGATTGCCACTGAGTGGCCGAAACGGTCTCCCGCGGCGGCGTCGGGGGCAATCAGCTTCGCCTGCTGGCTCCACACCCCACCAGACCGGACGAAGACATAGGCTGCGCCAGCGTCTACTCCGCCAGCATGGTCGTCCCGGTACGCATCTATGAGCGCCGTGTCACCGCTGATGGCAACCGAATGTCCAAAGCTGTCTCCGGCGTCCGGGTCGGAGGCCGTGAGCTTTGCCTGTTCCGTCCAGACATCACCGAAGCGAACGAAGACGTATACGGCGCCCGCGTCCGTCGCGCCCCCCGGCTCATCGTGTTCGGACCCGATGATGAGCGTATCACCGTCAATTGCGATGCCCTCACCGAAGTAGTCCCCCGCCAATGCATCGGACGCGGTCAGTTTGGAATCTTGGGTCCATACGGTGCCGGATCGGACAAAAACATATACGGCGCCAGCATCCGTGCCGCCTGCGTGGTCGTTTCCAGTTGCGCCAATGGCAACGGTATCGCCTTGGATAGCGACTCCCTTCCCGAACAGATCACCGGGCGCCGCGTCAGACGGGATGAGCTCAGCCTGCAGTGTCCACACGCCGCCGGACCGCACAAACACATAGGCTGAACCTGCATTGGAACCTCCCTCGTGGTCGTCCTGGTACGCGCCGACCACGGCGGTGTCGTCGTAAACGTCGACGGTGACCCCCATCAAGTCATCCTGTGCAGGGTCGGATGTGATGAACTTCGCGATTTCCTCCGGATTGCATTGCGCGCGGACAGGCGCGGACCATCCGATAGCAACAGCGACTGCCGCGACAGCGAGGCGAGTGCGAGACATCCGTTCGAGAATCATGTTCTTTCTCCTATGTAGAGCCGCCTAACTGCACAACTTGTAGTGGTTCAGCGTGAAATGGAGAACCACCCCTTCTAAGTTACCCTATCCGGGAGATCGTCTCCCGGTGTTCACGTTTCTTTCCTGTTCCAGATGCTCAGGGCTGCGCCCCGAGTTGCTTCTTCCTGGGTAGAGGCGATTGGTTATCGTAGCTCCTGACCCTCGCCTATGCAAGACTACGGTCGCGCTGCGGCACGTCGCGACGTCGCGCTATTCTCTGGGCTTACGGCTCTCACACGGCTCCCGGCCTGGGCAGCAAACATCCTCTGCCTCCAGCCTGGCAGTTCGTGCTCCGGTATTACTCACCGGATGGAATGGCACTGCCGCTGTTTTCACGGGTGTTATGGCGATTTTGCTCCGATCAGTTCAGTGCGCGCCTGGGCGCGCGGTTTGGTCAGTAGGTCGTGCGGCTTCGGGCGACGCTTGACGGCGCGCGGCTCGATGCGCCCAGGTCGGTTGCCGACGACGTGCTCAGCCAGGCTGACCGAGGCGGCGTCGATCAGAAGCGCGGCCAGGGCATCGTCGCTCAAGGCAATGACCAGCCAGCTCGCGGCGGTTGATTGCATGGCGGCGGTGAAACTCAGCACGCGCGGCGACACGCCCGCCTTCTGCGCCGATTGCAGCATGGTCTGACGAATCAAGTTGTAGGCCAGCAGGCACGTCCACATCTCCTTGCGAACCATCTCGGGCGTTTTGCAGCGTAGGACATCCATGCCCATGCTGATCTTGATCGCTCGGATGTCCAACTCCGCCTGCCAGCGAGAGTGATACAATTCAGTGATGTCGTTCGCGGGATACGCGGCCGCGTCCGTCAACGTGGTCACGACGACGAATGACTCCGTGCGAAAACCCGGCTCGCTGACGTGAACACGAACCTCGCGCACCTCGATGGACGCCGGCATCCGGTCGTAGGTCTGCTGGTCCATCCACTCGGGCCGTTCAGGGCGGCTCCACGTGACGACATGATCGTGACTGCCCAGTCGCCGGCCACGTCGAAAGTCAACGCCGCGGCGCTGATGAACGCGTGTCACAAAATCGACACCCAGTCTCATCAGTAGCGCGATCATGAAATACGAACAGAAATAGCGATCGCCCAACAGGATGTCCCCGGGGCGGAATCGCTCGAATAGTTGGCGCAAAAGCGCCGTTTCACCCGTCTCTTTTCCGATGTACGCCCCCATGGCCATATCCGTGAGCATCCCAGTGGCCAACGACAACAGCACCACCACGCGGGCCACCGGAAAACCAAGCCCTTCCTGCTGGGTGCGCGCTTGAGGATAGGCCTCTTGGTTTTCCGGCGTGTCGGGCATGCTGACGGTCGTCCCGTCGACGAGTTTCACATGACGACCGTGCCACAGCCGCATCTGGTCAAGCTGCCGTTCGCACCCGTCCGCCAGGTCAACAGCCAACCGCCGAAGGACCGACTCCGACAGCTTGCCGCGGGCTCGACAATAGGCACCGGTATTGGTGGAGCAGGGTCCGCGCTCCAAGGCCACCAGCAGGACAATCACCCGCGCGACGGCCGCGACGCAGGAGCGCTGCTCGTCCTTGAACAACACCTGCGACAGGAACGCCCATAGGGTGATGGCCGGTGTGTACACGGCCTCTTCGTCATCGGCAAAGGTAGCATTTTCATCATCGAATGCTTTCTCGATCGCGTCCTCCGGAAGGGCGTCGGCAAACGCAAGACCGGGGCGTTGTAGAAACGAAGCCAATATCAAACGAAACTGCTTGGGCAATGAGCGCGATTGTTTGTAGAATGACATGGAGACCTTCCTTGGTCAGACCAATTGCACGAACAACCAAGGAGGGTCTCCAAGCGGGAATCTTAGCCAAGGAGGGCACCCGCGCCAAGAAAAATCAGGTCGCCGGTCAAGTCATGTTGACGCTCGCATGGAAGCGCAGGTCAATACCGCCTTCCGGGCAAACCGAACACGGGCGTCGCGCCGCCACCGCCCTGCGCATAAGCCGATACGGCAACCTCGTTCAGGGCTCAACAACGGCGGCAGTGCCATTC
>JBDRKQ010000060.1:0-17869 GCA_043813895.1 Planctomycetota bacterium | reverse complement strand
GCTTCGCCAGTCTCTCATTTTGGCTCTCCTACACCCTTGGGGCCTTCCCAAGCAGGAGAGCCTACCTCAACACCGAAAACGCCGGGCCGGCAGAGCCTCTTCGAGTCTCACCGCCAGAGGCGGTGGATTACCAGCGGATTTAGCCCGAGCGACCGTCCACTTGGAGGAAGCGCCCGGCCAAGCATGACCAGCGACTTGCGGCCGCCCTGACGGCGGGTCGTCGAGGATGCCGGCGAAGTGCCTTGCACGGACCGCAGGAGCATCAGCAATGGCCAACGATGAACACGTCAACGCGGTCCTGCAGGGGGCTCGTGCTATCGCGGCTTGGCGGGATCAACATCCCGGCGGCGTGCTCGACCTCTCCGGGGCGAACCTGCGCAGAGCCGACCTGCCACGGGCGAATCTAAACGGTGCCGATCTGAGAGAGGCGAACCTGGAGTGGGGCGATCTCCGCTGGGCTGATCTCATCGGGGCCGATCTGTCCGGAGTGAATCTATCCAGAGCCGACTTCCAGAAGGCGGATCTGGCGGGAGCGCGGCTGCCACGGGCGAACCTGGCGGACGCGAACCTCGAGGATGCGAACTGCCGCGGCGTGCAATTCGACTCCGCGATCTGCTCGCACACACGGTTTCTGAACGCCGACCTGGCGGGTGCCAGGGGGCTGGCCGCTTCGAAGCATGTTGGCCCCAGCGTCCTCGACAGCGAGACCCTGATGAAGTCCGGGCACTTGCCGTCGCAGTTCTTGCGCGGTTGCGGCCTCAGCGAAGCTGCAATCAAGGCGACGTATGCCGGGGATACCGACGGTCTGGCGGCCAAGCTCGCGGCGGAGGGCGACTACTACTCCTGTTTCATCTCCTACTCCTCGAAGAACGAGGCCTTCGCCGAGAAGCTGCTGCACGACCTCCAGGAGCGGGGCGTCAGGTGCTGGTACGCCCCCAAGGATATGCCGATCGGCGCCCGTATCCTCGATACGATCTACGACGTCATCCGCCAGAGAGAGAGGCTCCTGCTGATCTTCTCCGAGCATTCCGTCCGCAGTGAGTGGGTGCGCGACGAGGTCGAACAAGCCTTCGCCGAAGAACGGGACCGCGGTGAGACGGTCATATTCCCGATCCGGCTGGACGATGCCGTCATGCACAGTAATGCCGCGTGGGCGGAGAAGATCCGCCAGCACAGACACATTGGCGATTTCCGAGCGTGGCAGGACGCGGTCGCATATGACGCCGCAGTCGCCCGGCTCCTTCGCGATCTGGCTAGGCCGCAACGAGCAGAGTGATTGACGGTTAGCAGAACAGGTGATCGCCAGTCAAAGGTGAAGTGTCCGTCTTGCGACGGATGGGTGGACGCGGGAAAGGCTGGCTCGCGTTGGCTCACGGGAACTTGTCGGATAGACTGACGCCATCGTACGTAAGCGTACGCCGAGCGAACGTCCCACCCGAAGGTCGTCGGCTGGCAAGCCAGCCGCGGCGAAGGCCCGTCGGGGCGACGCTGAGCCGGCTTCCGCGCCGCGGCACGGGCGGGCGTCGGCGTTGGTGGATACGCGGGTCGTTTACTGCGGCGACTGCCTCGACCAGCTTCGCAAGCTGCCGGACGGGTGCGTGGACCTGATCTACATCGACCCGCCGTTCAACAGCAACCGCAACTACGAGGTCTTCTGGGGCGAGACCAAGGAGAACCACTTGGCAGCGCCAGATCCTCCGCCTCGATATTTGACGCCGTTCGCGTTTGAGAAGATGCTGCAACTGGCGTGACGGGAAATGAACACGACAATCGGAACGCAGACCGCACAAAGGGCAATCAGAGACGAATGTTACACAGAAGACGAGGTACATCATGGCAACTGAAAACGGCAGACTGACCAGGATTGGCGTCTTCTACGATGGAGGCTACTTCCAAGCCGTCAGCGACTACTACAAGTTTCAGCACGAGCGGCGGGCGCGGATTTCGGTGCGTGGGCTGCACGAATTCGCCGCCCATCGCGTTGCGACTGAGGAAGCTATCGACGCCCGCTACTGTCGGGTAATCGATGCACATTACTTCCGCGGTCGCTTCAGCGCCCACGACGCGGCGCAGGCGAACCGGCTTGAACAGGAGCGCCTCTTCGACGACATACTGATGCGCGAGAACGTGGTAACGCATTATCTGCCGCGGTCTCTGCGACTGGAGGAAAAGGGCATCGACGTGTGGTTTGCTTTGGAGGCGTACGAACTGGCCGTCTACAAGCGGTTCGACGTACTCGTGCTCGTGGCATGCGATGGTGACTATCTGCCGCTGATTCGAAAGCTGCACACTCTCCATACGCGCGTAATGCTGTTCGCTTGGGACTTCGAGTATACCGACGCGCACGGCAAGCCGCGATGGACTCGAACGGCGCAGTCCTTGATCAACGAGGCGACGTACCCGGTGATGATGCACGATCTCATCGACAGCCGGTCCCAGAAGGACCGGACGCTGATCGACCGGCTGTTTGTGAGACCCACGACGAGCGCTCCGGGGGATACGGGGCAACCGGCTAAGGAAACGCAACTGGAGCCGGCTGAAGGCGTGGCTGCGGATCGCCAAACGGGCAAGATCGAGTCGCTGAATACCGAGAAGTACTTCGGGATTGTCCGCTGTGACGACGGTCAGTACGGCACGCAGCTCTTTCTCGGCACCGAGGTTCGTTCGCCCACCTTCGAAGACCTGAACGAGGGTGACGCCATGTCGTTCGCCCTCGTGCAGAATCCACAGAAGCCGGGACAAATGATGGCGGCGAACGTTGTACGTAGCAGCGGGTCTTAGCTTGCGGCAAGGAAGCACTGCGCTCTTCAATAGGAGACCGTGGAGCAGTTGCGGCAACTCCCGCCGCTGCTGTTCGAGAACTGGGCCGTCATCGCCCTGGGCGGCATCCCCAACAAGGTGCAGGTCGGCGATATGGGCATCGACGGCCGCATCTTCCCCGTCTCCGCCGCCCCGAGCAAGGCCGCTGTGCCCAAGGGCCAGACGCCGGCGTTCGAGCAGTTCATGGACGCCTGGTACCCGATCCAGGTCAAGCAGAAGGACCGCGTCGGCCGGCCGGACGTCGATGCCTTCGAGGCCGTCATGACCCGCGAAGACCGCACGAAAGGCTTCTTCGTCGCCTTCGACTACCCGTCCGACGCCCTCCGCGAGATCGACGCGTTCTTCCGCAAGAGCGGCAAGGCCATCATCGCCCTCACCGTCCGCGAGATCCTCGACGAGCAGATCGCTCGGAAGCTCGTGTGACGCGACGCGGCCTTCGGTACGGGCACTCTCCGTCCACTTGCCGCCGGCGTTCGAGTATTGGGCCGTGATCGATTCTGCGGTCTTGCGGCGTTCGCCATGTTTGCCACGACGGCGTATCATCTCCGCCGCGCACCGATTGTCCTGCCACCACGGAGACGCATCGTGCCCGAGCTTGTCCGCTTCAGTGTCTCGTTGGAAGCACCGCTGCTTCGCAAGCTGGAGCGGCTCGTCAAGGCCGGCCGCTACACCAACCGCTCCGAGTTCGTCCGCGATCTGATTCGCCAGCGGCTGGTCGAGCAGCAGTGGACCGACAAACGGGCCTGCCGGACCCGAACCTGACGATCGGCGGCGTGCGGGGGTTGGACGTACGCTGAGTGTATCGAAGCCGGCAGCCTCTGTGAGTACTGGCGCCGGGCGCTTCCATCTTGCCGATCTGCCGAGAACCGGGCCGCTCAAGATCATCGATGCCGATGCTGCGTTCGCAACATCGGAAGAAACGTGAGCAGCGGATTAAGAACCTGCCCGTTCGTGCGCACTCTTTAAGGGGGAGATGGGCGGTCCGTGCCCTCGGAGGCAGCCGGTGAAGCGGGGCACCGAAAGACGTGGTATCATTGTCAGTGGCCGCCGAGTCGTCCGAGGAGGATGATTGGCCCATGCGTGAGAATGGCCTGCGGGAAGGCGAAGAGGCGTTGCTACGCGGCATGCGGCTGCGAGCGCCGCGGCTGCGCAACTACCTCGCCATGCGGATTCCGTCCGAGCTGCGGCGGCTGATCTCGGCGGAGGATGTCTTGCAGGAGGTCTGGATTGCTGCCTTCCAGGGGCTGTCCGGCTTTCGGGCCGACGGCGAGGATGCGCTGGATCGATGGCTGACATGCCTCGCCCAGCGGAAGATGGTCAACGCCATCAATACCGCCACCCGGGTCAAGCGGGGCGGTCGCCTCCGGATCGTGCACGAGGCGGATCGGGCTTCGTCCCTGGCGGACCTGTTCGCCCGCGTCGTTTCACCGGGTCGGACGCCGAGCAGCGAGGCGGCGGCGACCGAGGCCGTCGATGCCATGCAGATCGCCATCGCAAGCCTCCCCGATGCCCGGCGAGAGGCCATCTGGATGCGGTTCATCGAGGGGCGCTCGCCCGACGCCATCGCCCAGGCGATGGGCCGGACCAAGTCGGCGGTCAACGGGCTGCTCTTCCACGGCCTGCGGCAATTGCAGGCACAGCTGGGCAATGCCGGCAAGTATCTCAGCGATGCTGCCTCCTCGGACATCGTGCCGGCCGAGTAAGACGGCGATCGCCGAAATAGTCGCCCACACTTGACGCGCGGCGAAGACGCCGCGTGCGATAGCATTGCATCTGTTCCGCGTTTTAAGGGCTGAATCCTGATGGCTGCCGACCGTTCGCGATCCCGCCACGAACCTCTTGAGGCGGCTCGATGTTCCTCTTCGCCGGACGGCCGGATCGACGCCATCGTCGAGGCCATCCTCCGACAGGAGGAAGCCGGCGCATCCATCGACGACGTGGGCATCCAGCAGCAGTATGCCGAGTTGATGCCCGAGTTGGGCGAGGCCCTGCGGACCGCCCGGATCATCCAGGCGGCCGCCCAGCGGGCAAGGCAGACCTCGCCCTCGACCGACGCAAGCGATCCGCATGCGGCGCCGTTCGGCGACGACTTGGCATTGCTTGACGAGGCCTTGGACGGCTACGACATCCTCGAACGACTCGACCACGGCGGCCAGGGCGTGGTGTACAAGGCGGTCCAGAAGGCAACCGGCCGCACCGTCGCTCTCAAGGTCCTGCTCGACGGCCCGCTCGCTTCCGATCGACAGCGTCACCGCTTCGAGCGAGAGGTCAGGCTCGTCTCCCGGCTGCGGCACCCGAACATCGTCACGCTGTACGACAGCGGCGTAGTCCGCGGGCGGCAGTACTTCGCGATGGAGCACGTCGAGGGCATGCCGATCAGCGACTACGTGCTCTTTCACCGGCCGCCTGTCGAAGCTGTTGTTCGCCTCTTCGTGACGGTATGTCGGGCCATCAACAGCGCCCACCAACGCGGTATCATTCATCGCGATCTCAAGCCCGGCAACATTCTGGTCGACCTCGACGGTGAGCCGCACGTCTTGGACTTTGGCCTGGCGAAATGTCTCGGGGACGACGAGGGCGCGACCATCTCGCTCGCCGGGCAAGTGGCGGGCACGCTGGCCTTCCTGAGCCCCGAGCAGGCCGCCGAGGGTGACGCCGACGTCCGCTCGGACATCTACGCCCTCGGGCTCATCCTCTACCGCTTGGTGACCGGTGCATTCCCCTATTCGGTCCACGGTGAACCCAGCGCCGTGAGGACGAATATCCGCACCCAGGTGCCGCGGCCTTTGAACCTAGCCATGCAGGACCCGGACGTGGGGATCCGCCCGACGACCGGCCCGGTCAGTGACGACCTGGAGCACATCATCCTCAAGGCGCTGGCGAAGGAGCCGCCACGCCGCTACCAGTCGGCCGATGCCTTCGCTGATGACCTCGACCGCTACCTGGCCGGCGACGCTGTCGAGGCCAAGGCAGACAGCAGTCTTTACATTTTGCGGAAGACGATCCGGAAGTATCGCGTCCACGCGACGTTTGCCGCGGTGATCTTCGTGCTGCTGATCGCCTCATCCGTGATGGTAACCTCGCTGTGGTGGCAGGCGCGGGCCGAGCGGGACAATGCCAGGCAAGTCGCCGTGCTCGCCCACGCAACGCTTGCCGACGTGGTCGGCGAGTTCGAGACCTCGATCCGCACGCTGGCCGGCGGGACAAAGGTGCGGGACCGACTCTTGGGGCGGATGGCGGACAAGCTTGAACGGCTGCGACCGCTGGTCGAAGCCGATGTGGCGCTGGAGGGCGTGGCAGCGGAACTCCGCGAGAAACAGGGCGACATCGCCGCCGCGATGGGCCGCCGCGCCGAGGCCGCCGAGCACTACCGGGCGTGCCTCGACATCACCCGGCAACGGGCGGGCTTACGACCGGGACCAAGAGCCAGGGACGATGCCCACCGGACATCGTCCACGGAAGCCGGTGGGGATGCCGGCGTCGATGACGACTTGTCGGCAGTCGCCGCAAACCACAAGGCGGCACAGAACGCAGAAGCCTGGCTGGCCGTCGGCCGGGCGCATCGCAAGCTGGCCGCGGTGGTCGATGAGGCGGACGGTCACTATGCCCGGGCCATCGAACTGGAGGCTGAGATCCTCCGCCGGCGACCGGGCGACAGCGATGCCACGCTCGAACTGTGCGCCACCCGCACCGCACTGGCACAGCGTTTCTACGACGCAGGGCAATACGAGCAGGCAGCCCGACAAGCCGATGCCGCTGTTGTGCTGGCCGGCGGCGACCAGGGCGGTACCGAGGCTGACTTCAACACGGGAGACCCGCGGCAGGGCGACCTGCTGGCCACGGCTCGGGGGCTCGTCGGCCGATCACTGCTCAAGCTCGGTGACGGCGCGTCGGGACTGGCCGCGCTGGAGGACTCGCTGGCGCTACGCCGTCAGATGAGCGAGCAATGCCCGACGGACGTGCAGCGGCGGCACACGCTGCTGACCACCTGTGCGGCGATGGCCACGGCCTACCACGACGCCGGCCGCCCGGATCGGGCCACGGCGTTGCTGGAGGAAGCGGTTCGCGCCGGCGAGTACCTCACGTCAGCAGACCCGACTGTCACGACGTGGCGTCGGGACCTGTACTACGCGCATCATCAATTGGCCCGTTTCCGACAGGAAGCCGGGGACCTCGACTCGGCGACGTCCCACTGCGCCGCCGCCGTGCAACTCGCGGAGGGCTTGGTGGCGGAGGAGCCTGACAACCCCGAATGGCGGCGTATCTCGGCGTTCTCCTACATTCGTCGTGGGAGGCTCGAACTGGACCGCGGTGAGCTGCAGTCTGCGCGCAAGGACTTTGAGCGGGCACTGGCCATCCGCGCCGGCCTGGCCGAGGCTGAGCCGGAGAACCTGGCACTTCAAGACGACTTGGCGATGGCCCACGATTGGCTCGGCAAGTGCGTCAGCAGACTCGGGCGTGCCGAAGAAGCCCGACAGCACTACGCCGCCGCCCATGAGATCCGCCGCTCGCTGCTGGCGGCCCAGCCGGAGGTCACCAAGCGGGCGTTGGACGTGATCCTGTCGCAGACCAAGCTAGCCACTTGGCATCTTCATCAGCAGACGGTCGACGACGACGCGGCGGCCACCAAACTGCTGGATGAAGCGGAGGCGTCGCTCACAGCCCTGCATGAAGCGGGCAAGCTCTCAGCCTGGGAAGGCCGCTACGCCGCCTGGATGGGCGAGATCGAGAAGAGCAGGCGCGTCATCGCCCGGCGACGCACCGACCGCGAGGGCCGGGCAAGCGGCCCGCCGGACTGACGCCGTGGGGGCGAATCCGGCAGCCGCAGCCGCCTGTGCAGCGTCTTCTCGGTCCGCGGGGCCTGTGAAACAGCCTCGCGGGGAAGCCTTGCCCGGTCCCGGGACCCGCGGGCCGGCGCCCGGGCAAGCCGACGCCCACTGCCTCAGCTTGATGGGGGCGCGCCACACCCCCGCTGGGGTCGGATGTCCACCCCGGTGGGGTTGAGGGCCGACCCCGGTTGACCTGGATGCCGACCTCGGTTGACCTGGGCGTCGAGCCAAGCGGGGTCGAGGGCCGACCCCGGTTGACTCGGCCGCCCGTACCGGTGGTACGCGGGTCGCGTACGGGTGGTACACGGGTCGCGTACGGGTGGTACGCAGGTCCGGGCCCGCCTCACGAGGCGCCTCGCTCCAGGTGCTGACCGCTGTCCGGTCGTCTGGGGGCCCGCGATGCGGCCGACGACGGCGGCACGATCGCCTCGCTCACCAGCCGCATCAGGCAGGCCTGCACGACGTTGAAGATCGTCCCGCAGTCGCAGCAGCCGAGCTGCTCCGCCAGCGCGTCCGGCAGCTCCTCCGTGCGGTAGGCTCCGGCCCCCGGCACCTGCGACAGGATGCGCCCGCACAGGCGGTGCGCTTCGTAGAGCCGGAGATGGCCGCGGCGGGTTGAGCAAGGCCGCGACCGGCCGTTGGACGCTTGTTCCGTCATCATGTGACTCCTCTCTCTCAACGGGGTGTGATCCCCTCTTGGTTCGGTATCGTCCGACGCACCCTCGACCACGCCGAACCCACCGGGCGGGGAAGTCTCCGGCACGACGCGACCCGCCGTCACAACCATGCTGTGGCACCGCCGTCTCGGCGGTGGCCCCACCGGTCATTCCACCGGCGGGACGCCGGTGCCACAGTTTGGTGACGGCCGGCACCCGCGCGGTGTGCTCCGCGGTGAACCGGCCGGCCCTACGCCGGCGGCACCAGGGATGGACTCCGCACCGGCAGCTCCAATGCCTCCAGCTCGTCCACCAACGACTGGAACTGCTCGCCGCCGCCGCAGTCGGCGTCCGGGCCCCAGGTTCGTTGCATGGACCAGTCAACGAACTCGGCCCAGGCAGCCTCGGCTTCGTCCGCCGACAGACCGTCGCCCGTTGGGTCACCGTCGCCAGTCGGGGCATCGCCGCCGCCCAGCAGCCCTTCCCCTTCGCACTCGTCAGGGACGCCGTTCTCGTTCGCGTCGTCGCTGATCTCGGCGGCAATGTCGCACACGTCAAGGAAGCCGTTTTCGTTGCAGTCGTCGCACCACGCCTCGCCCTCGCAGTCGGCGAGGTCGCACTCATCCGGGATGTCGTTGTCATTGCAGTCGAGACTGCCGAACGGCGGCGGCAGTGTCAGGTCGCACTCATCGGGGTAGTCGTTCCCGTTGCAGTCCTCGCTGACAAACTCATCACCATCGGGATCACTCGGATCGAGGTCGCAGTCGTCCGGCACCCCGTTGGCGTTGCAGTCTGGCTCACACTCATCGGGCCAACCATTCTCGTTGCAGTCTGCGCTCGTCTCCTGCAAGATGTCCCAGGCGTCGGGCACGTCGTTGTTGTTGCAGTCGGGCTCACAGTCGTCCGGAATGCTGTTGCCGTTGACATCGGTGCTCGTCTCGGCGGCGATGTCGCAGTCATCGGGCACGCCATTGGCGTTGCAGTCTTCCTCACAGGCGTCCGGGATACCGTTCGCGTTGCAGTCCGGATCGCAGTCTTCGGTGCAGTAGAACGGCCCGCCCGGGGCTTGGCTGTCCTCGTCGATCTCGCACTCGTCGGGGACGCCGTTGCCGTTGCAGTCGGCGCTGGTGCCCAGGAAGATGTCGATCTCGTCGATGATGCTGTTTGCATTGCAGTCGTACACGCCCGGCCGCGGGCACTCGCACTCGCCACCAAGCAGAGCAACGATGAAACAGGGCGTCTCGTTGATGTCCACTTCCTCGTTGATGACCGCCTCGACAAATGTCTGGATGTCCAGGCCGTTGACCGGCCCGCCGCCCCGTATGCTGCCGCCCAACGGCGGCTCGTTCTCCTCGTCGATCTCCCCCGGCTCGTCGTCCCCCTCCTCCTTCGGTTCCTGCTCGCCGACCCGGGTGAAGACGTAGTTGAACGCGGCGGTCGGGTCATACGGCGGTCCGCCCGGAGGAGGCTCATAGAGGACGCCCTCAAAGGAGTAATCCAGGTCGGGGCCCTGTGAGTCCTGCGCGTCCGCGGTACCCTCCAGGAGCGGTGGCATGGCAAACTCATTTAACTGCGGAGCGAGGAAATCGGCGTGGTCGCACCACCACAGGCCGTCCGGCGAATCGACGACCGGGGATCCGTCCAGCCACACGGTGTCGTCGCCCCCGCCCCCGTCGGGCTGGCGGAACTCGGCCGCCACGATCCGCCAGCCGATGGCGTCCACATCCGAGTCCTCGGCCTCCACCTGCAGTCGCACGATGAAGACCACGTCGCTCTCGGGGTCCGTCGGCTCTTCATGGATGAGATACCAGAGCGTCTGTTCGCAGGCGATGAAGTCTCCCCGGACCGGAGTCCCGATCGCCAGACAGATTGCTGCGACGCTTGTGATCAGGCCTGTTGCAGTTCTCATCATCGCCCTCCCTATTAGGCCGCGGCACCCGGCGGTGCCTCCTGCGCGGAGCGCCCCTGTGTGCGTCGTGCAACCACAACACGCCGCGCGCAGACCGCACGTCACACAAGCGGAGACCTGTCGGTTGCCTGTTTGAGTGGGACCGCGGATGGACGGTGCGTCGCGCACCGTCGAGTGCATCGCACCCCTTCGCTCGGTGTCACGGCCGTGACCCTCGGGAGGGAGTTGGCCCCGCACGTCGACTATCATCAGTCGCTGCTCCAGCGCTCAGCGTTGGATGCCGACGCCCGCTCGACAGGCGTTCTTGTTGCTTAAAGATGCCGGAGAACAGGCAGTTTGGTCATGCGTGTCTTTGAACGGGCGTGTCCAGCGGGAATCCTCCCGAGGTCCATTGTGGCTTTGGCACCCGGCCGATCGATCCGGTGAGTGGCGCGGGGAGGCGAGGACCCTTCGATGTCAACGTGCGGCCTTGGCTCGGCACGGAAGCGGCGTGAAACCGATGGCTTCCGCGGATAGATGATATGACTTGGCCGCGCAGGGCGAATCTGCGTCTTGAAGACCAGACGTGGCAGCCTGATCCTCGAAGGAATCAACGGCCGCGTCCACCTTGTCCTTGATGTGACAAGACGCCTGTCGCAAGGCGACGACGACTTTTCCGCGAGCCTCCCACAGCACCCGGTCGTACTCCGAGCCGGGGATCGGCCGTCTGCCGCGCGCCAGCAGGACCAGGAGCGCCGCCGCGTCGTCGGTCGTCAGTATCCGCTCAAGTAATTCACGCGTCGGCTCACGGCAGACGCCGCGGCGCTGGAGCGCTTGCGGGCTTTCGATGCCCGCTTCCCGCAGCAGGCTCAGGTCGCGGTACAGCGTTCGCCGGCTGACGCCCAGGGTCGCAGCCAAATCGTTGTAGCTGAGGTGCGCCACGCCGTTCGTGAGCATCCTGCCCAGGCGCAGGGCGCGGGCAAACCGTTGGGACCGGCCCGAGGGCCGCTGCGCCACCTTTCTCCTGGCCGTGTTGCTGTTCGTCTCTTCCATGTGCCGCAGACCCAATCGAGGGACCGGCGGACCTGCCGAACCGGCAGCGTGCAAACTCATCACGCGCGTCGTTTCCGCTAGTTCGATTATCAACAGTGAGGGCCCGTGCGCTCGGACGGGGATTGCTCAGACGCAGAGGAGGCTGGCCGAGTGATTGCGGATCGTGAACTTACTCCGCCCCACCGGCCGTTTCGAGGATCTCCACGATCCGTTCGACCTGGACAGGATCGTTGAAGACGCGCCGGCTTTGCGGTCCGGTGCTGCGAATGACCGGCAAGAATACTCCGATCACCTCCCCCGCCAACGACGGATGCAGGACCCGTGAGCATTACCGAGAGCGTGTCCTTGAGTGCCTCTGCCAGGTCGCACAGGTCCACCCTTCGACGCACGATGACTGGCCGACCTCGGAGCACAGCCGACCTGCACCACCATGGCGCATGTCAATCTTAGCGCAACCTTAACGCAACCCACGCGAAGTGCCATTAAGAACCGCGCCTCGGCTGCGTACTAGGATCTCGTCAGCCTAGGGTCAGGTCCCAGCGTTGGAGGTTTGTGCACGTTTTGTGCACATCAGGAATGGAGCTTGCGCGATTCGGGGCCTCCTGCTATAATGTGCGGCGCAAACGCAACGGGGGCGTAACCTGTTGCGGGAATTGGCTTTGTGCGCGAACGCGAACACTACCTGTAAACGTAGAGAAGGGGGAGGGCTGAGAATCCCCCCCTCTCCGTTCTTTCGGTGAATCACGTTAACAGTTTCCCTCGCAGAGAGTTACGCCCAGGTGCGATCTAGAGGAAAACACTCTCCGCTGTCCTCCGATGGCACCCCATAAGCTCGTGTCATTCACCACCTTGCGAGACTTTCTCAATTGTTGACTTCTCCGTTGCCCTCATACTGCCCTCATATGGGGGATCTGCTGCCGCCCGAATCGCGACAAACGGGCGCACAGCCAGAGATAGCAGTGAGCCCCGAGATGCTTGGGTGCGCTCAGCTGGCAGGGTACGTGATGGAGCGCCTCGCTGGGCATGGCATGGCCACGCAAGATGCCACGAATGAACAGCACCAAGATGCGAATCAAGTCCATTCCACAGCTTCCGGATATCATGACGACGGCCATGAGAGCATATCTGAAGCGCCGGAAGCCTCAAACCGTAACCTGTTTGCTGGCAACGAGTACGGAATAAACGGGAGGGACAGGGCTTCGGCGACTAGTTGCGGTATCCCGCCCCGCGCCCTTTCCAGCCTGGAACACCCGGGAGACTCAACCGCCATCACCTACAA
The DNA here is from genome assembly GCA_043813895.1 of Planctomycetota bacterium. Classification (GTDB taxonomy): domain Bacteria; phylum Planctomycetota; class Phycisphaerae; order UBA1845; family UTPLA1; genus CAZTAR01. The sequence continues at coordinate 5,344 of JBDRKQ010000060.1, read as the reverse complement.
GAGCATTCCCGAGCTCGACGGCCTCTGCGGCTGAAATGGCGCTGCCGTCTGCGCCTAACTCCGACCAGAGATCCGGCACGGACTGGAACGGTGTTTCAGGTTCATTCTTACTACGAGGATTGCTCTACACCGACTTTTGATGCGCGGCACAACCTGATCAAAGGCGGTTCATGGATTTCGACCGGCAACGAAGCGACTCGAGATTCGCGCTACGCGTTTCGTCGCCATTCTTTTCAACACGCCGGATTCCGTTACGTGCAGTCGAGGCAACCGCTGGCTATGCCCGAGGCGATGTATGAGACGGATTCCGCCGTTTCGCAGTACTACGAAGCCCATTATGGCAGGACCTGCTTCGATGTTTCCAATTTTCCGGCTCAATGCGCTGCTGCCTGCATCCAATACACGGGAGAGCTTCCGTGCCGAAAAGCACTTGACCTGGGTTGCGCGGTAGGGAGGGCGTCCTTTGAACTGGCCAGAAACTTCGAGAGCGTGACGGGGATCGGTTTTTTCGCCCGCTTCATCCGCGTGGCGCTGCAGATGAAGGAAGAAGGCGTTGTTCGTTTTGAGCTCGTCGAGGAAGGCGATGTCGTTTCTTACCACGAAGCACTGTTGTCCGACCTGGGGCTCGACCACGTGGCTGGCCGCGTTAAGTTTTTCCAGGGGGACGCGACGAATCTAAAGCCTCAATTCACCGGGTACGACTTGATTCTGGCCGCCAATTTGCTCGACCGGCTCTACAACCCCAAGGGCTTCCTGGAGACAATACACGAGAGGCTGAACCTCGGCGGGATTGTTGTCCTCACGTCGCCCTACACGTGGCTGGAGGAATTCACGAAGAAGGAGAACTGGCTCGGCGGCTTCCGAAAGGATGGGGAGCCCCAGATGACCCTTGCTGCCATCCGCGACCTGCTGAGCACCCATTTTGTCATGCTGGATGCGCCGCGGGATGTAGAATTCGTCCTTCGCGAAACGCGTCGTAAGTTCCAGCATCCGGCCGCAGAGCTCACGGCTTGGAAGCGTACCCGCTGACGACCGCCATGGTCCTTGCTGCCAACGGGTCGGCTGTGGAACGTGCAGGTGCCGCAGCGGGTGTCCTCGTCTACCGATCTTTGCGCGGCTGGCTGGACCGCTCGGCCCGACACGGAATGACGTGTCATCACCACGAGTCGCGGCTTGCATGAGTTGCGGAGACCACCAGGCGGAGGCCGACGCCATCAAGGCCTACAACGAGGCCGTCGCGCTGGCCACGAGCGTGGCGGATAATGCTACGAGAGAGCTACTGGAGGAGATCCTCGTTGACGAGGATCGGCACATTGACGAGATCGAGGAGCGGCAGGACCAGATCCAGCAGATGGGCGAACAGCTCTTCCTCTCGACACAGGTGAGCTGATCTCGGCAAAGCGATATACTATCTCACATCGGCAGGCAGTGTCATCGTTGTGTCAGGCGCTGTTTCTTTCGAAATTCTTAGCCGCGAAGTCCCAGTTCAATAGGTTGGTGATTACTGCATCGATGTACTTCGGTCGGGCGTTTCGGTAATCGACGTAATACGCATGCTCCCAAACATCGATGGTGAGTAGTGCGGTCTGGCCGTGCTTCATGGGCAGGTCTGCATTGGCTGTCTGGGTCACGTGCAGCTTGCCGCCCTCCAACACCAGCCATGCCCAACCTGATCCGAACTGCGTTGCACCGGCATTCGCAAACGCCTCCTTGAACTTAGCGAACGAGCCGAAGTCGCGCGAGATCGCGTCGCCCAGCGTCCCGGTCGGCTCACCGCCGCCGCCTGGCTTCAGGCTGTTCCAGTAGAACGTGTGGTTCCAGACCTGGGCGGCGTTGTTGAACACGCCGCCCTCGCTGCTGGCGATGATGTCCTCTAGCGGCTTGTCTTCGTACGGCGTGCCGGCGATCAGCTTGTTCAGGTTCGTGACGTAGGCGTTGTGGTGCTTGCCATGATGAAACTCGAGCGTCTCCGCGCTGATATGGGGTTCGAGGGCATTCCGATCATACGGTAGTTGGGGAAGTGTGAAGGACATCGGTCAATCCTCTCAACGAGTCGTTGATCTCAGAATCCAAAACGCATTGCGGGACCAGCATACATCATCTGTGCCCAGTCGCAAGGGCGGATATCCACCCAGGCCCCGCTGGGTGCGGAGAAGATGGAGAGCACCGTGCTCTCCACTGAAGATCAGAACCACCGATGACTCGCAACCCCGTCCTGCTTATCGACGCGCTGATCAACCTGCTCCTTGGCGTCTTGCTCCTGTCGTTTCCTTCCTGCCTTGTGGAGTTGCTCGGACTCCCGGGTACGGAGCAGCCTTCTATCCGACCGTTTTGGGTGCGGTGCTGCTTGGGATCGGGTTGGCGCTTCTGCTGGAGTGCAGTGGAAGACCGAAAGGCCTTGTTGGCCTCGGCCTCGGAGGAGCGAGTACCATCCAAGCACGCCGCAAAGCGTCGTCGTCGGTGGTCGGCGACTCTTGATACGAATCGCATGGCCGAAACTCAGCAATGACAAACAAACATTGGCGTGGTCAACCTGGCGCCGCCAGCATCAGGCCATCGACAGACGATGACACTATCGAACACGTAAACGAGAAACGCAACTCTAGTATTGGGCGCGATCCGTCATACGCACAACCGGCCCGATCACTGCAGAACACCGGGGCCGGATTCAAGATGCATTTCACCGGGTGCCTACCCGAGATCAGTCAGCTAGGTCAAAACGATCAAGGTTCATCACCTTGTGCCAGACCGCCACGAAGTCGTGGACAAACTTCTGCTGTGCGTCGGCACCGGCATAAACCTCCGCAATGGCTCGAAGCTGCGAGTTTGACCCAAACACCAGATCGACGGAAGTGGCCGTCCATTTGACCTCACCCGTCTTACGGTCCCGTCCCTCGAAAAAGAACTCGCACTTGGGCGACTTCCGCCATTCCGTGCCCATGTCCAACAGGTTAATAAAGAAGTCGTTGGTCAAAGTCTGCGGTCGTTCGGTGAAGACACCCAACTGGGGGTCTCCAACGTTCGTACCCAGGACCCGCATGCCACCGATGAGCACGGTCATCTCTGGGGCCGTGAGCGTGAGCTTCTGTGCTCGATCGATGAGCGTCTCCTGCGCCGGTCTGTCGAGTTTGTGGCCAAGGAAGTTTCGAAAACCATCCGCGGTCGGTTCGAGCACGGCGAAGGCGTCCACGTCGGTCATCTCCTGCGACGCGTCCGTCCGCCCGGGCGAGAATGGAACCTTGACGTTGTGCCCGGCCTTCTTCGCCGCTTCCTCGACGGCTGCACACCCGCCCAGCACGATTAGATCAGCGAGCGAGACCTTCTTGTCGCCGGACTGCGAGCTGTTGAATTCCTGTTGGATTCTCTCAAGTGTCTGCAAGACCTTCGCAAGCTGCTTTGGTTGATTGACTTCCCAGTCCTTCTGTGGTGCGAGGCGAATGCGTGCCCCGTTCGCTCCTCCCCGCTTGTCAGAACCTCGGAAACTGGCCGCAGACGCCCAAGCGGTCGAGACCAATTGCGAAACGGACAGTCCTGAGGCGAGAACTTTGCCCTTCAGGGCAGCGACGTCCTGCTCCCCAATCAACGCATGATCCACCTCGGGGACAGGATCCTGCCAGATCATTACCTCTCCCGGAACATCTGGGCCGAGATAGCGCGAGCGTGGGCCCATGTCACGGTGGGTCAGCTTGAACCATGCCTTCGCGAAGGCGTCCGCGAACTCCTCCGGGTTCTCAAGGAAACGCCGCGCAATCGGCTCATAGATCGGGTCGAACTTCAGCGACAGGTCTGCCGTGGTCATCATCGGCCGGTGCTTCTTCGACGGGTCGTGCGCGTCAACCACCATGTTCTCTTCGTCCACGTCCTTTGCCAGCCATTGATGCGCACCGGCCGGGCTCTTGACCAGCTCCCACTCGGACTTGAACAGTACTTTCAGGTAGCCCATATCCCATTTGATCGGGTTTGGCTTCCAGGCGCCTTCGATGCCGCTACCGATCGTATCGCCGCCTTTGCCGCTTCCGAAGCTGCTCTTCCATCCGAGGCCTTGCTCCTCGACGGGGGCGGCCTCGGGTTCCGGGCCGACATTTGTTGCATCGCCCGCGCCATGACACTTGCCGAACGTGTGCCCGCCAGCGACAAGCGCGACCGTCTCTTCGTCATTCAGCGCCATGCGCGCGAAAGTCTCGCGGACGTCACGGCCCGAAGCGACCGGGTCAGGATTGCCATTCGGCCCTTCCGGGTTCACGTAAATCAGGCCCATCTGCACGGCGGCGAGGGGGTTCTCGAGTTCCCGGTCACCGGCGTAACGCTTATCGCCTAGCCATTTGCTCTCGGATCCCCAGTAGATATCCTCCTGTGGTTCCCAGACGTCTTCACGGCCTCCGGCGAATCCGAGCGTCTTGAACCCCATCGATTCGAGAGCCACGTTGCCGGTTAAGACCATCAGGTCCGCCCACGAGATCTTGCTGCCGTATTTCTGCTTGATCGGCCAGAGCAACCGGCGCGCCTTGTCGAGGTTCACGTTGTCCGGCCAGCTGTTGAGGGGCGCAAAACGTTGGGTGCCGTACCCCGCGCCGCCGCGCCCATCGCCCATGCGATACGTGCCGGCACTGTGCCACGCCATCCGAATAAAGAGCGGTCCGTAGTGCCCGTAATCCGCGGGCCACCAGTCCTGCGAATCGGTCATCAGCGCCTCAAGGTCCTTCTTCACGGCATCCAGGTCGAGCTTCTTGAACTCCTCGGCGTAGTTAAACTCCACGCCCATAGGATTGCCTTTAGCGGAATTCTGATGAAGGATCTTCAAGTTCAGTTGATTCGGCCACCAGTCCTGAATCGACATGGCCCCCGCGGCCGTGTGTCTGGAGGGTCCGGCCTGCGCTCCCATGACCGGGCATTTGCCACTGGGTGCGGTATGCTTCTCAGATCGAGACTGGGCAAGCACAGTTTCCCCGTCAGGCCCCCCCAAAAGACCAAGGGCCAAGGCAACAAGCCAAACTGGTCTTGTCACTCTGATCAGTCGCATCGTGTGTCTCTGAGCAGCTCCGTTCATCACGGGACACATGCTTGCGATTGTGTGATCTTTCATGTGACTTCTCCTAGTGTTTGATTGAACGTTGGTTGATCCGATTTCGAAGCTTCGTCTTGTTGAAGTATAGTCTCCCCGCCCCGACGCTTCTGCAAGACACTCGGGACAGGTGCCCCAGTAGATTACCTCCGCCTCATCGATCTGGACTCGATCGCAGCGGCTCCCTGATAGCGACAACGGGAGTACATCCCCAGTGGGGTGTCATTGTGAACCATCGCTGCGGCATCGTTTTGATCACAGGCCCCTTCGCCGGGACGACCA
>JBDRKQ010000059.1:0-11568 GCA_043813895.1 Planctomycetota bacterium | reverse complement strand
CCCTGGATTCTCCTGGAATCACTTTACGTCCATGCTGTGAAAGGGAGTTCCCCATGCGTGCGCATCACAATCGACGAAGATCGCTGTTCGCCGCCTGCAATCTCATGCTGGCGGGGCTTTTGGGCGTCGGCTGCCAGTCTTCCGCCAAGCAGGTGGAGACGAGTGGAACATCGTCCGCCGACGCACAGGCGTTTTGCATCTCGATCAACCGCGACAACAACGGCGCGGCTGCCACGGGAGCTCGAGACGGGACCGCGAAGCCCAAGCCCCTGCCACGGACGCTCTCGTTTGAAATGGTGGGCTCCGCCAGCCTGTCGGACGCGGGGGCATCGCAGAAGGAGCGTGCGGCCGCGACGCAGGCGGCAATCATCGACGCATTCTGCCGAGCCCTCATCGAGGCGAGGCGAGGACGCGGGCAGACGGGTTCGGACTTCACGGCCGAACTGGGACCGCGCCTGATCGTACAGCACCGCTCGCTCGATGACGGCTACGAAGTTCGGGTGTGCCTGACGACTGAGGGGATTCAGAAGGAATTCGTGGTCCGCGACGGCGCGTTGCAGCACGAGCCTCACGAATTGGGGCTGATCAATCAGCTATTCGAAGAGACACGGGGTGAGTTCTCGCTCTTGGGGACCGATTGGCAACCCACGCACGGTGAGTGCGTCGCGACCGTCGGGTGCTATCTCCCGGAAGGGTTTGACGCGAAGGTAGCCTTCGACGAGCCCAATGGGAACACGGCGAATGTGGAAGCCGCTCCCTGAAACGTCCTACATCACGATCGCACCAGTCGCCTGATCGAGACCTTTCCTCGCCGGGAGTCGCTTCGCCTTGTCCCGCAGGCCTGCCACCGACGAACATCTGCTGCCGCGGCCCCGTCATGTGCGGCACCACAGCGGCGTTTTTCACCTGAGCGGCGAAGTGACGATCGCGCCCGCTGCCCCAGCGGATGCACGCCGTGATGATGCGGCGTCCGCCGCCCGGCTTCTCTGCCGACTGGTTCGGCGCGACACTGGCCGAACGTGGCGGGTCTGCCACGCATCACGACACACCGTTGACAAACCCGTCATAGCGATCGAGACGTGCGACCAAGGCCGAACGCCGCAGTCGTATACGCTGCGGATTCGCCCGGACTGGATTGTCGTTCGAGCCGCAGATTCGGCGGGGCTTCGCTACGGTGTTCTTACGCTCGCACAGCTTGTCGACTCCGGGTGCGATTCGATCCGTTCAATGGATTTGGATGATTGGCCGGACTTTCCCGTCCGAAGTGTCATGCTGGACGTTAGCCGCGACAAGGTGCCGACTCTCGCGACTTTGAAACGACTGATCGACATGTTGGCAGGCTGGAAGATCAACCAGCTTCAGTTGTACACGGAGCACACGTTCGCTTACGCAGGGCACGAGCGCGTCTGGCGGGGTGCGTCACCGCTGACCGGCGGGCAGATCGAGATGCTGGACCGCTATTGCCGCGAGCGATGTGTGGAGCTTGTGCCGAACCAGAATTCGTTCGGCCACATGGAACGGTGGCTTCGGCACGAGCCGTACGCCCGGCTGGCGGAGATGCGAGGCCGCTGGAAGACGCCCTGGGGGGAATACCGCGATGTACCCACGACGTTGAACCCGCTTGATCCCGCGTCGATTCGCCTGGTCGCGTCGCTCTACGATCAACTGTTGCCGCGTTTTTCGAGTGGGCTGTTCAACGTCGGCTGTGACGAGACATTCGAACTGGGACAGGGCAGGAGTCGGCGCGCATGCGAGCGGCGTGGTATCGGTCGGGTGTATCGCGATTTCCTGCTGAAGATACACGCCGAGGTGAAGCGGCGCGGGCGGCGGATGATGTTCTGGAGCGACATCGCGTTTGAGCATCCCGACTTGATCGCGGATCTGCCGTCGGATGTCGTGCCGCTGTTGTGGGGCTATGAGGCGGATCATCCGTTTGCGAAGCAGTGCTCGCGGCTTGCAGAGAGCGGCCTGGCGTTCTACGTTTGTCCTGGCACATCGAGCTGGTGCAGCTTCGGCGGCCGTATCGGGAACTGCCTGGCGAACCTCCGATCCGCGGCAATGCACGGCAAGCGGAACGGGGCGTCGGGGTACCTCATCACCGATTGGGGCGATCACGGGCATCGCCAGTATTTGCCCGTCAGTTATCCGGGCTTCCTGTATGGCGCCGCGGTGAGTTGGTGCGTTCGCGCAAATGCGGACATCGATGTGCCGCGCGAAGTCGCCCGCCATGTCTACGGCGATGAGACGGGGCTCGCCGGCCGGCTCTGGTGCGACCTGGGCGCGATCCAGGAGCTGCCTGGAGTCCGGCTAAGGAACGGGTCCGTGTTGTTCCGCTGTATGCAGGGCGAGCTGGGAGACGCCGCAGCAGTTGCGGGCCTGACGCGAAGAGGAATCGAGACGATGGCGGGTCGGATGGAGTCGTTGTGGGCAAGAGCGCGGGCCGCGCAGTTCGGCGGTGATGACGGCGTGCTCGTTCGACGGGAGCTTCTGGCGACACTGTCGGTGTTGCGTCATGCCTGTCGGAGGGCGCGCCTGGCCGTCGCGCAGGAAGTTCGCGGCGGCGCGCGACGGGAACACGAGTCGTTGGCACGCGATATCGAACGGATCATCGAGCGGCACCGCGAGCTGTGGTTGGCAAGGAACCGGCGCGGCGGGCTGGCGTCGAGCGTAGGCTATTATCTTCGGAATCTGAAGGAATACCGGCGGTAGAGATCAGAGCCGCGCGCGTCAGCAAGCTGTCAGTACACGGTCAGCACACGCCGACGAAGGCCCTTCGATGCGGACGGGAACCGACTCCCTCACGGTCGCGGCTTTGCTCCGGTCCGAATCGTTCGGCCGGCGGCCAACATGGCGAACATGTCTCTGGTCCGTGGGTCTTCAAGGGCAACACGGACGATGCCCGCCAGTCGCTTCATCGTTTTCGCCGTAACCGGACCGCAGCAAACGTAACTGGTTTGATCCTTGTGCCAGACTGAGATGCACATTGTGGGACCGTCGCTTTGAGTTACGACGACCGGCTCCGGGTTCTCGGGATCAATATGTTCCTCGCTCCACCGATCGAGCGGCTCCCAGCGGGGAATGCTGAAGACCGAGACGCGAGACGTTCTTTGGCCGGCGAGCTTCACATAGAGGATGTGCCCGCCGCCGGTGCACTCGATGTTTTTCAGGCCGCAGAAGTTCGCAGACTCGAACTTGTAGCCGAACCGTGTGAGGCTGGGGGCGATGGCTGCGAATTCGTCTTTCGCGTGTTGGGAAATCGCGGCGGCCAGGCCGGTCAGGCTATCCGGCAGGTCCTTGTTGTGATGCGTCTCGCAGTGTTCGCAACATAGATCGTGCCTGGCGATGATGGCGGCCTGAACGTCCGGGGATTGAAATACGAACTGCCAGGTGAGACCCACGGCGATGAGCAGACATGCGGCGACGGCAAGCGTCCCGAGTCGGAGGAAGACGCGACGGCGTTTGGGCTTCGCGGTTTGCGCCGGTTGTTGTTTCTCCAGACCTGCGCCGAGCGCCTCGCGAACGCGCGTCTCGAGATCGCTCGGCACCTCGATGCGATCGAGATCTCGGCGGAGGAACTCTCGCATCCGCTTGTGCTCCTGTACAAAGCGGCTGCACTCGGGGCAGGCGTCCAGGTGCCCGCCGATCTCGCGGTTCGACTTCGCGCTGAGCTGGCCGTCTGCAAAGGCGTACAGGAATTGTCTGGCGTTGCTACAGTTCATTTCTCGACATCGGCCTTCGGGCGGAAACCCCGCTCGGTTGCATAATCACCCAGGTCCTCGACCAACTGCCGCCTCGCACGGTGCAGGCGGCTCATGACGGTCCCCAGGGCACAGCCCAACACGTGGGCGATCTCCTTGTAGCTCAGGCTCTCCAGGGCCCAGAGTATGATGACAGCCCGATACTCCGGGGCGAGAGACTCGACGGCTCGCTTGAGTTCCTCGTCGAAGTCCTCCCAGTTGACTGGCGCGTCGCCTCCGGCGAGGACCGGCAACGGGTCCCCTCTGAGTTCGGAGGCGAAGTCGTCGAAGCTCATGTCCGACAGAAGGGTCGGGGCCTTGGCGTCCCGGCCGCGTTTCGAGAAGAATGCGTTGTGCAGGATCTTGAGCAGCCACGGCTTGGCCCCAAACTCCCTCAATTCAAACCCGCCGAATGCCCGGTGAGCCCGCAGGAATGTCTCCTGGACCAGGTCTTCCGCCTCGTGCGGATCGCCAACGAGCTTTCGGGCCACGCGGTAGACGAGATCCAGGTGACACAACGCCACCTCCTCGAAGCGCCCCGCTTCTCCGCCGTCCGGGCTTGTTCCGGCCGATCCTGTGATTCCACGCTCTGGCATAAAGTAAAACACCGGCTTGCTGAATCGTATTCCCCACGATTAGCGCTGACGGACAGGCCACAAGTCAAGCCGGATTCCAAAGTCAGGTCGTCCTATAACGGCGACATTGAACAAGAACGGCCTGGCGAATAGCATGTCGCCACGTGAGGCGGGCTGAACGCCGCCGGTGCGGACGCAGGCGAATCATCCGGACGACTTTGACGAATGGCTGACCAGTACTACGAAGATCGGTGCAAGAAACTGGAACAACTGGCTGCGATGGGCCGCCTCCCCTACGGGAGCCGGTTTGAAGCCGTCGTGTCCAATGCCGAGACACGAGATCGAGTCACATCACTCGGCATCGAGCCTGGGCAGACGGACGATGGCGCCCGGGCTCGCGTGGCGGGCCGACTCGTGCTGCGGCGGGTGATGGGCAAGTTGGCGTTCCTGACGATTCGGGATTCGTCAGGCGATCTGCAAATCGGGCTGTCCAAGCGGCAAATCGGCCCGGACGGCTGGGCGGTGGTGAAGCTGCTCGACTTGGGCGACATCATCGGCGTGGACGGCGCGTTGGGGCGGACGAAGACTGAGGAGATCACCGTCTGGGGTGATGCGATCACGATGCTGTGCAAGAGCCTTCGCCCGCCGCCGGAGAAATGGCACGGCCTGCAAGACGTCGACGCGCGGCATCGGCAGCGGTACGTGGACTTGTTCTCAAATCCCGAGGTGATGCGGACCTTCAAGGCGCGGAGCCGGATGATCGACGCGATCCGAACCTACATGCGCGGGATGGGTTTCCTGGAGGTGGAGACGCCGATGCTCCAGCCGGTCTACGGCGGTGCGGCAGCGCGGCCGTTCACCACACACCACAACACCCTGGACATGGACCTGTTTATGCGGATCTCGCCGGAGTTGTATCTCAAGCGGCTGCTGGTCGGCGGAATGGAGCGGGTCTTCGAGATCAATCGGAACTTCCGGAACGAGGGGATCAGCCCCCGTCACAATCCCGAGTTCACGATGCTGGAGTGCTACCAGGCCTACGGCGATCTGACCGACATGATGGTAATCGTGGAAGGCATCGTGTCGAACTGTATCGAGACGCTGGCGAGCCGGGCCATCCCCGGCCCGGACGGTGATCACGGTAACAGACGCACGTTCAGTGAACGCGAACTGGATTTCACACCGCCGTGGCCACGTCACACATACAGCGACCTATTGCTGGAGCACGCGGGCGTCGCACTGACCGACACGGCGGCGGTGCGTGCAAAGGCGAAAACGCTCGGTATCGACGTCGCGAACATGGATGATGCGGTCGCAGCGAACAGGGTCTTTGAAGCAACCGTAGAGGACAAGCTGGTTCAGCCGCAGTTCGTGATCGAATACCCCGCGGCGTTGTGCCCGTTGACGCGTAGAAAGAGCGACGACCCGTCGCTGGCCCTTCGGTTCGAGGCGTTCGCGGCGGGCATGGAGTTGGGCAACGCCTACACCGAGTTGAACGACCCGGCTGTGCAGCGAGAGACCCTCAGCGCCCAGGTGCGGGGCGAAGGCGACGAGACGATGCGGGTGATGGATGATGACTTTCTGACGGCCCTGGAGTACGGCATGCCGCCGGCGGGCGGGCTCGGCGTCGGGATCGATCGGCTGGTCATGCTGCTGACGAACTCGCCGAGCATTCGTGACGTGATTCTGTTTCCGTTGCAGCGGCCGAGATGAACAACGTCCGTCTCCCGCGCTGAGAGGAGCCACGGACTTCAGTCCGTGCGGAGCCGGGAAGACCCAGGTGTATTCGAGGCGCCGCGCGGACTGAAGTCCGCGGCTCCTCGGCCCGGGAAACACGATGTTCGGACTACTTAAGGAATAGCGCGTGCAATCGCGGCTGATCGTTATTCTGTTCACGTTGTTGGCGCCGATCGCGGTGCCGGCGTACATCCTGTTCCTCGGTTTTTCGAACCTCCTGGGCGGTGCCTTCTACATTGTCATCGAGGCGTCGGTCGCGCGGATCGCGCGGCGGCCGATCACGTTGAGCTGGTTGCAGATGGTGCTCCTGGCAGTGCCGGTGCTGGCAGCGGCGCCGCTTGCGACGGCGGTCCACCTGGCAATTTGGTTCGTCCTTCTGTCGGGCCGGATGCTGCGTTGGCTGGGCCGTTGGCAGGCCGGCGTCGAGCGATCGCCGGTTGCATTCGCGTGCGGCCTGGTGTGGGCGCTGGCGACGCTGTGGACGATCGTCACTTGTCTGAACGCGGCGATGGGGCTGAGCCTCATCGGCAAACCTCTGGAGGGTCGCGAGGCCTTCGTTCAGCACGTCACGCGGCCGCGCCCCCTCGGACAGATGCCGCCGGACATGCAGGAGCGCCGCCGCGAGTTGATCCAGCAACTGAAAGACGGCAAGGAAGAGGTTCATCCCCAGTGGGTATCAGTGTTGGAAGATTTGGAGGACGACGAGTACCTTTTTCTCAACCTGCCGAACACAATGTGCTGGCGGCTGGCGGGATTGCCGTGGTTCTTCATACCTAAGGAGGTAGCCAGGGACGGGTTGGACCACAGCCAGTTGTTGCTAGGTCCGCTGCTCTTTGCGGTATTGCTGTTTGTGCGGTGGCCGGGGACGTTCGTCCTATTGAAATGTCACCGGATGAGATTCTCGTGGTTTGTGCTCCGCACGGTTGCCGCGACCGGTGCGATTTACCTGCTGGCAACCTGGATCTCCAACACGGCCTACAGCAGCTTCTACTACGAGGATGAGGTTCCGTCGTGGACCTTCTCCCTGTTGAGCCCGGCGGCGTGGCTTTCCCCTGAGACGTTGTTCGGCTTCGATTATCGCGCGTATGCTCGGCCGGAATGGTATCTGTTCAACGCGGGTCTTTGGCTCGCGATTGTGGGCGTTGTCCTCTTCGTTTGGTGGCTTGCGTGGCGGATCAGTCCGTTCCTAGGCTGGCCGCGGTATTACGTGGCGTTTCTGGCGTCTCGGCTCTTGCAGCGGAAGCGAATCGCGTTTTTCTCTGTCGGGGCCGTCACGCTGTGCGTGGCGATGATGATCATCGTCATCAGCGTGATGGGCGGATTCGTGGACAGTATTCGCGCCAGGGCGCACGGCCTGTTGGGCGATCTCGTCGTTGACGGCGGGCTTCAGGGCTTCCCCTATTACGAGGAATACATCAAGCGAATCGGTGAGTTGCGGGACGAGACCACGGGCCGGCCGATCGTGGAGCAAGCGACACCGCTGATCCACACGTTCGGCATCCTGCAATTCCCGCGCACCAAGAAGACCAAGGCGGTTAGTATCTGGGGCGTCCGGCTGGACGAATACGTCCGGGTCAACGAATTCGGCAAGAACCTTTTCTATAACAACCGGTTCGGCGGCACGGTCCTGACGCCGCAAGAGCAACCGGTGTACGGCTTTAACAAGGACGATATCGCTGTATTGCCCGGCGACATGGACCGGCGCTACCAGACGTACCTGGGGGGCCTGCCGGAAGAAGAGCGGGCCGAGGAAGAAAGCCGATTCGGTCGGGTCCCGAACGAGTCCTACCGCGGGCCGGGCGTCTTCGAGATGTCTTCCGAGCTCGGCCTTGCCCCCGGCTTTCGGGGGCCGGCGTTTCCGGGCATCATCATCGGGCGCGACATCATGGCCCGCCGGATGCCGTCCGGCGAATACCGACGCAGCGAGGAGTATCCGCGCGGCGAGCCGTGTTACTTGACGGTGCTGCCGTTGACGCGCGGCGGAGACGTCAGCCCGGAACCGCCCCCCAAGCCGATGTTCCGCTACGTGGATGATTCGCGAACAGGCATCCATGAAATCGATACGATGAACGTGTACGTGGACTTCGACGAATTGCAGCGTTTGTTGTCGATGGAGGCGATGCAGCGGGCGGACGGCTCGGGGATGGCCAGTGCCAGGTGCGGTCAAATCCAAGTCAAGCTGAGCCGACCCTTCGGTGACACGAAGCCGGTATTGCAGGCGAAGAAGCGGCAGATCATGGAGGTCTGGGAAACCCTCCGGCGCGAGGCGCCGTCCGATCATCTTGAAGACCTGATGATGGCGCAGGTGGACGTACAGACGTGGGAAGAAATGCAGCGGGACTTTATCTCGGCGATCGAGAAAGAGAAGTTCCTCGTCCTGATCATGTTCGGCGTGATCAGCGTCGTGGCGGTGTTCCTGATCCTCTGCATTTTCTACATGATTGTGCAGGAGAAGACGCGGGACATCGGCATTATCAAGAGCGTGGGCGGTAGTGCGGAGGGCGTCGCGGCCGTCTTCCTGGCATACGGCGGGGCGATCGGGCTTGTCGGGTGCGTGCTCGGGGCGCTGTTGGGGACGACGTTTGTCGAGCACATCAACGATGTCCAGGAATGGCTCGCACGGCTGAATCCCGATTGGCGGGTGTGGAGTCCGGAGACGTACTCCTTTGACAAGATCCCCGACCAATGGAAGTGGGCGGAGGTGATCTGGATCGGCATCCTGGCGGTATTGGCCTCGATCCTCGGCGCGACGCTTCCGGCGCTGAGAGCCAGCAGGACCTGGCCGGTGGAATCGCTGCGGTACGAGTAGCCGGCGGCGATGAATGGGTAGTGATCGGCGGCCGATTGGCCGTCTCGAGCGGAAGGCGACCGATGTCTGAACCGCTATTACGTTGCGTGAAGATCCGTAAGAGCTATGTACTGGGTCGCACCCTGCTGCCGGTCCTGCGCGGGGTGAACCTGAGCATTAAGCCCGGCCAGCTCGTCGCGATCACCGGCACCAGCGGAAGCGGTAAGAGCACGCTGTTGCACGTCATGAGCGGGCTAGACGTCCCCCAGCGCGGGCAGGTTTTCTATCGCGGACAGTCCATCTTCGAGCCCGAGGGCATCCGCGACGTCCCCACGAGCCATGACGCGCTAGTCGCGGGGGGCGAGGCTGCAGAGGCCCAGTCGCCGAAACAGGGGGCAGCGACCACCACGGAGCCGCCGCCGGCCAACCTTCGGCAGATGGCGGCCCGCCGGAATCGATTCTTGAATTCGGCGTTCGGCTTCGTGTTCCAGTTCTATCACCTGCTGCCCGAGTTCGACGTGCTGGAGAACGTGTTGTTGCCGCAGATGGTGGGCCGTTCGATCGGCGGGTGGCTGACCCGGCGGGGTGAGAGTGCGGCTCGGGCACACGAATTGCTCGCAAGAGTCGGGCTGAGCGACCGGCTGCGGCACCGCCCCAACGAGCTGTCCGGCGGGGAGCGCCAGCGTGTGGCCATCGCACGGGCGCTGATGAACGAGCCGGAGGTGCTCTTTGCCGACGAGCCGACCGGGAACCTGGACGCGAGCACAGGTCGCGGTATCTTTAGTCTGCTAAAGGGGTTAAATGAGATTGGCCAGACCGTCGTGATGGTGACGCACGATCGAGACCTCGCACGCGAAGCGGATGAGGTGGTGCGTTTGATGGATGGTCTGGTAAAATGAAAGCGGTATCCCCGGAAGACGCCGGGCAAGGTAGCCGCACGGGTCCGGTGTGCGGGAGGGGACACACGTGTGAGGAATCTCGGCTGGCGGCTGGCGTCCGGTTTAGCGAATCTTGGGATGCGGTAATCTGATTTTCGCGTGCCGAGGCCCCCGCGCACGGCATGCAGGTCTGTCCTGGAGGCACGACACATGGGCGACGAATACACACCGAACCCGAACCTCAGAATCTGGATGAACGGCGAGATCGTTCCCCTCGCGGACGCGAAGGTCAGCGTCTTCTCGCATGGCCTGCTTTACGGGGATGGTGTGTTCGAGGGCATCCGCATCTACCACGGGCGGATCTTCGAGTGCGCGGCGCACATGCGGCGTTTCGAGTTGAGCCTTAAGGCCATCCGGATGGAGATCCCCTGGACGAGGGAGTCGCTGGTCAAGGGCATGCGCGACTGCATGAAGGCCAACAACGTCCACGACTCCGGCTATATCCGACTCGTGGCCGCCAGAGGCAGCGGTGCGCTGGGCATCCACCCCTTCCGCTGTGATCCGCCGATCGTCTTCTCCATCGTCTCGACGATCGCCATGTACGATCCGATCATGTACGAAAAAGGCATGAAGGTCATCACGGCCTCCACCACACGCAACCACCCCAACGCGATGTCGCCTCGGATCAAGAGCCTCAACTACCTGAACAACATCCTCGCCAAGATCGAGGCGATTGACGCAGGCTGTCTGGAGGCGGTCATGCTGAACCCGGAAGGCTACGTCGCCGAGTGTACGGGCGACAACCTCTTCATCGTCAGCAACGGCAAGCTCCGCACGCCTGGTCCGCACTGCGGGATACTCGAGGGCATCACCCGGCGGCTGATCCTCAGACTGGCCCAGAAGCGCGGCATTCCGACGGAGGAGTGCACGCTGACCCGGCAGGATCTGTACTACGCCGACGAGATGTTCATCACGGGGACCGGGGCCGAGGTCTGCCCGGTGACGGAGATCGACAAACGGTCGATCGGCGACGGCATCCCGGGCCGGATTACAAAACAGCTCATCGAGGATTTCCGCGCCCATGCGAAGTCGGGCGAAGAGATGTTTTCGTCGTGATCGTCCGTGACATGACCGGTGAGGCTGATCCGAGCCCCAAGCGCCAGCGCGGGGTCTCTTCGGATGACCTCTAGCTCTTCGGACCCGCTCGCTTGCGCTCGGGGCTCGGATTGAATACGCCGCGCTTGCGCTCGGGGCTCGGATTGAATACGTCGCACTGGCGCTTGAGGGCATGCGAGTCAACAAGATGCACGCGCACGCCAAACCTGACTGTCCTGCCGTCCACTGATCCGCGCAATCTGACCACCGGTGACTCCCGCGTTGGGTCTCGATCCTGTCGGCCGATCTCGGCAGTGGATCGGACAACAAGGCGCATCTGTCGCGCGTTTTGCGTCACAACACTCGCACTTAAGCCGGGCGGAACACGATCGATTACCAAATCCTCGAACCGCCGGTATTCGTCGCGAAGATCGAGCAGCAAAGAGGACTCGACTCCCGCCTCTTCGACAACAAGATAAGAGCGGTCGGCCTTAAAAGGCCCGGTCACCAATCCACGGACAGGGAAGACGAAACGGCGAACCGAGTCTCGTTCCCGAACGACAATCTCCCCATTGACCGCTCCCAAGGGCGCGCCGGCGTCGCAGTGGACAGTCACGACGTACTCAAATGGCGTCTCGCCTTGCCATGCGTGCGCGCTGATCCAGTCACCTTTGACCTCACTGATTTCCAAGGTCAAGGGCTCCGGCTTCAGGCAATCGATGGTAATCGTGCCGCTGCTTTCCGTTCCCGATTCGATC
>JBDRKQ010000058.1:0-40804 GCA_043813895.1 Planctomycetota bacterium | reverse complement strand
TGCAAATGTCATGTTGCGCTCCGGGCGAACGACATGGCGGGCAGTGACCCACATCGTAGCAAAAGACGCTCTGCCGACGAGTCGCCGCGCTCAAATGCCGACCGCCGCGTGATGACTCGAACGCCTACGTCGGAAGGACTTCCACGACGGGCTGATAGGCCGAGCATCCGCCGGAGCGGTTTCAGAACCCGGCGGATGTTGTATATCTCACTCTCGCGCGCATGGCCCTTTTCGTCGCGGTAGTACCCCGAGGCCTGCTCCAGGTAGGCCAGGCAAAGCTCGTTGATTCAGAAAGGACTCGGCTCCGGCTCTGGAGCACGACGGTCCCGGCTCAACCGCTCGGCGATAACCTGATCGCACCGCGCGCGGCTCTCGGGCGTCCCGTACTTGCCGAGATGAGAATTCTCGCCCGCCGATGGTGATGACCGCCTGACGTGAAGCTCGACGCAGGCAGGTAAGTAAGTGTAACTAACACTCTCGGTGGGACTTGCAATACTGGAGCCGATGGGGGTCGAACCCACGACCTCTTGCATGCCATGCAAGCGCTCTCCCAACTGAGCTACGGCCCCGAGGGACTCGCCGCGTTTCTTCGGCCACTTCCTATTAGACACAGGCAGGCTAATCGTGTCAAGCTGTTCCCGGCCGGTGGAAGCCCGTCCGGCGTGGGCGTCTTCCGGGTGTTCGTCCCCTCGACTCTCAGTGAGCGAGGGGCACGAACCAACTCCGGAGGCTGCTTCATACTCGAAAAGGGATTGGTCAAGCCAGGTGGAAGACCCCTCGCTTGCGTGCGACGACCTTCTTCGCCTTCTTCAGGTTCATCACGCCAGCGCGAACCTGCAACAGCTTGAGGCCTGTAGCCTTCACGATGTCGGCAGCGCTATGTCCGTTCGTCTTGCTCAGGGTCTTGAGGATGGCGTCGGAGACAGCACCCCGGCGTCCCCGCCTGGCAGCCTTCTTCTTCGGGCCGACGCGTGGTCGCTTTACCACCGCGCGGACGCGGATCTGCTTCTTGGCGGGTGTTTGAGGGATGGCCCTCCCGCCGGCGAGGCAATAGACGCCGCGTCCCATGGTCCTGACCCGCTTGACTTTCTTCAAACCCATGAGACAGGCGTAGACTTGGCGACGATCGAGGCCGGTCGTGCTGACGAGCCTGTCGATGCTGAGACTCTTCCCCCCCGCGAGGGCTTTGAGCACGGATGCGGAAACGCCTCCGCGACGACGGCCTCTGCCCCTGCGTTTGGCCGGCGCCTTCTTCTTGGCCGGTGCGCTGCCGAGAGCGCCGGTCACCGTTTCGATCTGGTGATCGATAGCGGTAAGTTGATTGACAACTGTCTTGCGCTGCCCCTGCAACTGGTCCAGCAGTCTCCGTGTGTGTCGCTGCCAGAGTTGGAGGGCGGTCCGCTTGGCGGCGGTCTTTCTCTTGTGTCTTCTAGCCATTGAGCAGTAACTCCTTTCGTGGAATTGCCGTCTGTCAAGCGACGGCGAAGGAAGCACCGTACTAGCTTCTGATAGAATGTCAACAGTGAATTGCATTAAAATGAGTGATACTTCCGATTGATGCACTCTGGCAGAACTCAGGATATCGGCAAGCGGCCGTGCGATGGCACCGAGATGGTCTCTTGTCGCCCTGGGGAGACTGACTGCTCTTCCGAACAACGACCGATCCACGCAAGATTGAAACTGGCGCATATCGGTCATATCGCCAGGGGTATCCCGCAGGCACACGAAAACATCTACAGTTGATTTCGATTGTCGGATACTTGCAGTCTGCGAGTGGCATCTCGATCAGGCATCTGGATGGTTTTACCTGTCGTTTCGGCTTGCAAGACCGGTTTCAGGATTGCTGCGAGATGAGTTGCTGTTTGATCGTCGTTGTCGTTTCTGTCACGTCGTCCGAGCCGATGATGTGTTGACATACCGCGACACGCAAGGTAGGGGCGGGACTCAACATCGCGATGTTCTCCCCCGTGATCCCGCCGATTGCGACGATCGGCGTGTCGCACCCGGCAGAGGCCGCGGCGAGCAAGTCCGGGCCCTGCACATCGGCTGTCGGTTTGGTCTTCGAGGCGAACATCGGCCCCACAGCAATGTAGTCGGGCCCCTCCGCCCGCGCGGCGAGAGCTTGTGCGAGAGAGTGTGTGCTCTTGCCGACAAACAGACAAGGCCCGCCGCAATCCCTGGCTTGGGCGACGCTCATATCCTCCTGGCCGACGTGCAGACCGTCGGCGCCGACGAGCCGTGCGATGTCCGGCCGATCGTTGACGACTATCAGAACATCATGCCGAAGCGTGAGGGTCCTGAGTTGCTCGGCCCGGGCAATCAGCTCCCGATCGTTCAGCGTCTTCTCCCGGAGTTGCAGGACGTCGGCCCCGCCTGCGATGGCCTGCTCACAGACAGACAACCACGGGCCGTTGCAGAACTCCTCGGTAACCAGCACATGCAGGCGTGCTTCGCGGAGGCGGAAGCGGCGCGGCCCAGCGAGGAGGAGATCCTGTTCGATCGCGTATGTTTCGTAGCGCATCTGCTCCACACGCGCGGCCGCGGACACGTCGACGATCTTGCCGTACTCTTCCACACACCGCATCGCTTCGGCGGCGCGTTTGGCTGCGGCGACCGCGACGTCGGCATCGTGCCGGCGTGTCGTTTCGGTGGGTGTGGCGATGTTGGTACCGACGTCGTGCTGGATGTCGCGAGAGGAGAGTAGCGCGTCGGCACCGAATGCGCGTCCCACTGTGGTCAATGCGTGCCGCAATTGTTTGACGCGCTCGGTCAGCTTCCTGTCGTCGAGGATCATTCGAGCGTGTTCTTCGAGGACGCGCAGGGCTTCCCTCGCACGGTTCAGGTTCGCGTCGATCGTTCGGAGTATCCGTTGATCCATGGCAACATTCTATCGCGCGACCGGACTTTGGGTGCAAGTGGATCCGAGCCGGCACCAATCCGAGCCCCGAGCGCAAGCGAGCGAGTATTCCCGGACGAATCCCGCGCTAGCGCTTGGGGCTCGGATTGGAGCAACTCCCACTGGCGGGTGCCGGCGAAAGGCCTGATGCGCCGGTATGGAAAAGCCGATCGTAGCGTCAGAGAGATGGTGGCCGGGTGGAGGCTACGCGCTCGGCGTTTTCCCGCTCTCCCCTGGAGTCCGAGAAAGCGGCCGCCCCGGGCATGCGACTTGTCACACGCAGGTGGCTGCACTCGGGCTGGCGCAACGGAGGGAACTGACTCGATGTCAGACGAACACGGCGAGACGTCCGCCGCCCTGATTTCCGACGAGCCGCTTGTCAACGCGATCCACAAACGGGTCGTGGGCTTGCTGCTTGCGATATACACGGCGGGCTTGATCTACGTCTCGCTCGTGCCGTTCGACTTCACCAGACACGCCGGCGGCGGCAAGCTGGAGGCCACCTGGGGCGGCCTGGCCGTTTCGCCGTTTCCGCTGCTTGATATCCTCGCGAACATCGGGATCTACGTTCCGCTCGGCGCGCTGGCGCTTGGAGTCGCCAGGCGAAGGGGACTGCACCTGATTCTGTCGGGCATCCTCGCTGTCGCGCTGGCGGTCGCGGTGAGTCTGCCGGTGGAGTACGCGCAGTTGTATGTGGCGTCGCGCGTATCATCGTGGGTGGACGTCCTGTCGAATGTCCTTGGTGCGGGGTTGGGCGCGGCGATTGCGGGTCTGTGCGAACCGCAGATCAGACGGACGTTGGGGCGCACAAGCTGGGCCGTTCGGCGAAACTGGCCGCTGACGCTTTGCAAGGTCGCGGTGTGCATCGTCCTGCTGGTGCAGTTGCGGCCGTACGACGTTGTGACAGACCTGTATCATACCGCAACGGACCTGCGTCACGCGGACGTGAGCCCGCTGGCCGTTTGGCAAAACCTGCCAGCGCAAGTTCATAGGGAGTATGAACAGGGACGCCGCCGCAGCACGTCCGAGCTTCCTCGCGTACAGTGGGAGTACGCGCTCGATCGAGCGGTCGACATAGCCCTGTATGCGACGATCATCGCATTGGCGGCAATAGGGCTGGCGGGACAATTCGCAAGCAGGCGGCAGCTGTACTTGTGGGCCGGATTCATCGGCGTGTCAGTTGCCACAATCGTGATGGTCATTCGCGTATTCCTGGCCTCTCACGGGCTCGATACATCGCACTTACTGTGCGGGGTGTTGGGCTGGCCGATCGGCTGCCTGGTTGCACGTCATGCACTACGCGTCGAGCAGGGCGAGTTACCGGCAGCCGTCCGAGCATCCTCTCACGCCTTGCGTCAGGCTGCCATTTGCCTTGTCGTGGGAACCGCCCTCATGTACGAGTTGGTTCCGTTCGATTTCGGCACAGGCGACGGGGCGGATTCGCCGTTCAGCACGGAGCAGATGTGTCTTGTGCCTTTCCTGCCGCACTTTTACAGCCGGCCGAACGATGCGATTTATGATATCAGCGGCGAGCTGTTGCTATACGCAACGGTGGGTTCTTGCTTCTCGCTATGGCTGGGCGCCTGCGTCAGTTGGCCATGGCGCAGGCAGCTTCTCGTCGTGGTCGGCTCGACAACAACTCTGTGTCTTGCGCTGCAAGGCGTACACCTGATAATGGCCTCGCGCTTCACGGGAACGACGGCCCCGATTCTCGCAGCGCTTGGGGCATTCGGCGCCGCGGTGGGCGTACGATGGGTTCACGACTACCGTCGATCGCTCCATGCCGACAACGCGGACGATCTGTTGACGCGGCAATTGGTGGAAGGCGAGACGTATAGGGGCTTGCAAAAGCCACGCTCGCGCAAGGCGGCGGGGCAATCGGGGGCGAGATAACGCCTGTCGTCCGCGTGCTCTGCGAGATAAGAGGTCGCGCGTAGCCTCGGCGCCGACGCTGGTACCCGGTGCGCTTTCATCAGGAAGCGCGGCACACCCGTGCGTTGTTCTTTCCCGCCTGCTTGGCCTCGTACAGGGCGCGATCCGCAGACTCGATCAGATCATGGCAGGTGGCCGGGTTGTTGTTTCGCAGGCTCGCGATGCCGGCACTGATCGACGAGGCAGGCTCGATGTTGGCGATCATCTTCGACTGTTGCCCGTACATGGCGATAATTCGGCGGATGAGCTGCTGCGCCGCCGCGACGGTCGTGCCTGGGAGGACCAGCAGGAACTCGTCACCACCGTAGCGCACGGCAACGTCGTTGCGGCGCAGACACTGTCGTAGCAACTCACCGACGAACACGAGGAGCTTGTCGCCCGCCGCGTGGCCGAGCTTGTCGTTCACGAGCTTGAAATGGTCGAGGTCGAGCATGACGACAGTCAGGTCATGGTTCTCGTTGCGCTCGGCGTCGAAGATCGCCGGGAATCTGTCCTCCATCATGCGACGGTTGTTTACGCGGGTGAGCGGATCAAGCCAGACTTCTCGCTGGATCCGTTTCAGGTCGTCCGTGATGCGCTGCGTTTCGGCGGCGATCTTCGTATCGATGCGCCGCTCCATCGACTTGGCCTTGTCCCGCCACTCGGAGACGTCACCGCGGAGTTCGGCGAGCGAACGCGCGATCGTGCCCAGTTCGTCCTGCCGGTGGATCGGGCCGGTTTCTCCCGTCCCTTCCGGCCGGGCCCCCGCCGCCGAGACCAGCGATAGAATCGGGTGTACGACATCACGCCGCAGCCACCACGATCCGACGAGCAACATGGTCGCGCCGACTCCCAGGAGCGGTATGTCGAACACCGCCAAGTGGTTCGGCGGCTGCTCGAGCGCCGCGCCGGCAGTCGTTAGCATGAGCATCCGGGTGGGGTATTCGGGCCCCAGCGGCGGCCCCATCTCAACCTCTACGCGGCGTGCGGTATCCCGATCGGCGAACGCGCCAGACGGCATCGCCACGCCGCACGCGACGAATCGCCCGACGCCGCGGGGGCTTTCCGAATCGACCCATCGGTGCAAGGCCGAGTTCTTCGCGGCCGCCGCAAGCCGCCGGCCGGATCGATCCCACAGACAGACCGCCAATACGTCCGGGTGATCCGTGAGTCGTCGGCAGACCGCATCCAGCTTTTCCGGCGACGCACACGCCTCGGCGCGCACCTGCCATGCGACCAACTGTGCTGCGCTGACCGCGCCGGCGTTTCGTGCCGCCTCGGTGTCACGCTTGACCAGAAACCCGTGCAGGACGATGGCGGTGGCGACGACAATCAGCAACATGCACAAGGACGTCAGATAGACGCGAGACTTGATCGAGAGCCGTTTTGTACCTGCCATAGGGCTTGTTCCCCCACAATTGTGGACGTTGGGTTGTCGAAGCCAGGCCGTTTTTGGATCGACATCCACACGGACGGAGTCCGTGCTTGCGGCGTTCCATGTGCGAGGAGCCCATTCGGAATCGTCAATCAAAAGATACGATACGCCGGAGCAAGAAACAAACCGCCGCGTACCGGACGCTGCCTGGGGCGCGTTGAGGCTGGCGGGGTGTGATTACCGGGTGCCGTGGGGTACCCTTGTAGCCGCGGGAGTGATTGGCGGCCGATCGCCCCCGAGGTCGCGCCTATTCATCCCCGCGGTCCCAGTACTTTGCCGACCAGCCGGGTTGCCAGCTTCATCGACACGAGTCGGGGCAGCATCGCGCCGAACGCGTTGAGACAGCCTGGGATGTAGACCGCCTTCCTCTTCGCGAGCGCGCGATAGGACTTCTCCGCCACGGCGTCCACGTCCGCCGCGAGCCGCGTGAAGTCGCGCCGAGCTTCGTATCCACCACGATCGAAGAAGCCTGTCATTACCGGGCCTGGGCACACGCACGTCACCACGACGCCCTTTCGCCGCACTTCCTCCCGCAAAGAGAGGGAAAAACTGAGCACGAATGACTTGGTCGCGCCGTACGCCCCCATGTAAGGCGTCGGCTGGAAGGCCGCGGTGCTGGCGACATTCATGATCCATCCCGAGCGATGCTCCAGCATGTCGGGCAATACCCGGTGTGTCAGCCGGACGAGCGAGGTCATGTTCAATCGCATCATCGATTCGGTCGCGGGCAGGTCCTTTTCCGCGAACCGTCCGTACTCTCCGACGCCGGCATTGTTGATAAGGACGTCGATCGAGCCCGAGGCCAGCGTGGCGTCGGAAACCACGCGCTCGCAAGCGCCGTCCTCGGTGAGGTCCGCCACGACCACGCCGACCTGCGCGTTGAAGCCGCCCATTCGGAGTTCGTCCGCCAGCGCCGCCAATCGATCCGCCCGTCGCGCGACGAGCATGAGCTTCGCCCCGTCCCTGCAAAACCGCCGGGCCAGGGCCGCGCCGATCCCGCTGGAAGCTCCCGTAATCAGCACTGTCTTATCGCGAAACACGGTTTGCCTCCGAAGATCAGAGCCCCTGGCGCAGACGCGGGATATCTAATCTGAGCCCCAAGCGCCAGCGCGGGGTTTCCGCGGACGGACCGCAGGCATTCCGACCCGCTCGCTTGCGCTCGGGGCGCTGATCTGGTCGCGGCTCCGAACCGGCGTCGATAGTCCGGCATTGTCCAGCCGCCGGGTTGCCGATAGACTACTCGCTGTGATGGACGCGAACCAGAGGCCGGATGAGAAGCTCGCACGCCCGGTCGTTTTGCCGGGCGCCATCGTGGCGATCGTGGCGATGGTCGGGGTGGACTGCGCGGTCTCTGCCGTGCAGCCGGTGGAACGGACCTGGAAAGGCCCGTCGATCGTCGCGCGGACGGTGGTTCCGGCGAACTCCGCGCTCCTGGCTTCGGCTGCAGGCCTCTCACTGGGCACGGCTGCATTCGTCGCGCTGCTACTGTTTGGCCGGCAAACCGCATTTGTCGCCTACCGTTTCCTCTGCTGCGACGCGCCCCAGACACTGGGCAGTCCTTGGCCGGCGATGCTGCTGCGGGCCAGGATGTCCATCTCCTACCACACCGGCGGCCGCTACGGCCCGTAGTCCCGTGTCAATTCGTCGGAGGAACCGCTCGACGATTCCGTGATACTGTGGCGCCGCCGCCAAAGGCGGTGGAGACACAGGCTTTAACCCCTGTGCCACAGTATTGAGATAGATTCTGAGCGCTTCGGCATTTTGGCTTTTTGGCGTTTCGCCTTTTCCCTCACGGTGCCACCATGAATATTCTCGATGTTGTCGGCGCGGGTTTTCGAAAAGTATTCGGTTCCCGAAACGAACGCCTCCTGAAGCGTTATCAGAAGGCGGTCGCCCTCATCAATGCGATGGAGAACGATATCCGAGGCGACTACGACGCGCGCTTCGAGGAAGCACGTGCAAAGCTCCCGGCGGACTTGCCGGAAGAGGATCTCGGAGCAGAACTCCAGAAGATCCGAGTGGCGCTCAGCGAGGGTTTGCGAGAGCGGGCGGAAGAGGTGAAGCAACACCTCCGTAACGGCGAACCTGTCGAGAACGTGTTGCCCGAGGCATTCGCGGTGTTTCGGGAGGCTTCCCGCCGCGCCCAGAATCACCGGCACTTCGACTGTCAGCTTGTCGGCGGGCAGGTGCTGTACGAAGGCAAGATCGCGGAGATGAAGACGGGCGAGGGCAAGACCATCGTCTGCCACCTGGCTGCGTTTCTGAAATGCCTCCAGGGTTTCAAGACGCATATCGTTACCGTGAATGACTACCTCGTGCAACGCGATGCCGAGTTCGCCGGGCCTATCTTCGAGTTGGCCGGGATGACGGTCGGGTATCTCCAATCCCAGGTCGACCCCGGCGGTCACGAGGGGATCCGCCGCGAGGCCTACGCCTGCAACATCACGTACGGTACCAATAGCGAGTTCGGCTTCGATTACCTCCGCGACAACATGAAGACGACCATCCAGGCGCAGGTGCAGGGGTCGTTGGATTATGCCATCGTCGACGAGGTGGATTCGATTCTCATCGACGAAGCGAGGACGCCGCTGATTATCAGTGGCCCGGCCGAGGATGACGTCACGCGATACCGTACGGCCGATGCCGTTGCGCGAACGCTGCTCTCGAAGCAGGCCGCCGCGAACAGCGAGACTGCCCGGCGAATCAAGGAGTGGGGCGACAATCCGCCCGAGGCGTTCGCCGCCCTGCCGAAGTTCCAGGGGGCGCTGAGCAAGTTCAAGTCCGACCCCAACTGGATCAACGAAGAGGAAGCGGAAGCCATCGGGCACACGCAGTACTACGTCGTTGCGCGCGAACGCAAGCAGGTCACGATTACACACGACGGTGTGACCGTCGCCCAGGAGCAACTCGGCGTCGGCTCGCTCTATGTCGGTGCGAACATGGAGTGGCCGCACGTTATCGAGAATGCCCTGCGCGCGCATGTGGTGTATGAGCATGACGTGGATTACGTCGTCAAGGACGGCGACGTGATCATCGTGGACCAGTTCACCGGCCGCCTCATGCACGGGCGGCAGTGGTCCGACGGCCTCCATCAGGCTGTCGAGGCCAAGGAGGGCGTGAAGGTCAAGGAGGAGACGCAGACGCTCGCGACGATCACGCTGCAGAACTTCTTCAAGCTCTACGGCAGCATCGCCGGCATGACCGGCACCGCAATGACCGAAGCGGACGAGTTCATGAAGATCTACACGCTGGACGTCGTCGCCATTCCGACGAACCGACCCGTGAACAGGCCGGACCTCCACGACCGGATCTACAAGAGTGTGGACGACAAATACAACGCCATTGTCGAGGAGATCAATGACATCCACACCAAGGGCCGTTCGCGCGACCCATTTGTTCTCGAGCCGGTCCTCAAGAATCTGATTCCGATCGTGGAGAGGGAAGGCCGATCGGCGGATTTCATTCATGAGGCGATGCGGGAATTCAGCAGCAAAAAGGAAGGGGAGGGCACCGGCCGGCTCATGCCGGATGCCTACGACGAAGCGATGGGCGATCTCGCCCACGGCCGGCCGATCCTCGTCGGCACGATTTCAATCGAGAACTCCGAGAAACTGTCGAATCTGCTGACGCGGGAATACGGCGTGGAACACGAGGTGCTCAACGCCAAGCAGCACGCGCGCGAAGCCGAGATCGTCATGCAGGCCGGCCAGAGACACGAGCCCACGCGCGGCAAGGACAAAACCCCGCGCGGCAATGTCACCATCGCCACGAACATGGCCGGCCGCGGCACCGACATCAAGCTCCAGCATGGCGTCGTATACGAGAATTGCATTGGCGATCTGGGCTCGTCCGGCAATGGAGGCGGCAAGAAGCTTGTCTGGCGGGAACACGGCGTCGTCGGCACGAAGTGTTGCCTCCAGTGCCCCGACTACGACCCGACGACGAACTGTGCGCACTGCTGGAAGCCCAAGGTCGATCCGCGGTTTCCGGCGATGGGATTGAAAGTCTGCCCGCTTGTCACACCGTGTGGACTGCACATAGTCGGGACCGAACGCCACGAATCCCGCCGCATTGATAATCAGCTTCGGGGCCGTTCGGGGCGTCAAGGCGATCCGGGCTCCAGCCGGTTCTTCCTCTCGCTCGGCGACGACTTGCTCAAGATGTTCATGGGCGAATGGATGCTCAAGATGCTCGAGAAGATGGGCTTCCAGGAGGGAATGGCCATCGAGGCGAAGTCCATCAACAAGGGCATCGAACGCGCGCAGAAGAAGGTAGAGGAGAAGAACTTCGGCATCCGCAAGCACTTGCTCGAATATGACGAGGTGATGGACCACCAGCGGAAGACCTTCTACAAGATGCGACAGGACGTTCTGGATGCGGCACTGCCAGGCAAGTCCGCCGGCCTCGTTTCCGTCATCTGGAGAATGATCGACAGCACGATCGAGACGGCCGCGGCGAAGTTCCTTGCCCCCGACTACAGCCAGCAGTGCATCTGCAACTGGGTCCGCGGCGAGCTCGAGTGCAACATCGAGCCCAGGCACGTCGACATCCACGACCTCCTCGCCACGGAAAGGTACATCCGCAACGACGCCAAGGAGGAGGCGACGAACCAAACCACCATGACGGTCGGCGAGTACTTGGATCCTGAAGTCGATCCCAGGGAGTGGGACATCCGCGGTCTCGCCCGATGGGCCGAGTCGCGGTTTGGTTCCACGATCACGCAAAACCAACTGCGCAACATGTCCATCGAAGAGGTCCACCAACACCTCATTGAGGCGGGCGAGGCGAAGATCGACAACTACGACCTCAAGCCGATCGAGCGATTCATGGACCCCCTGTACGGCACGCTGTCGCTCATCAACTGGGCTAGGCAGAAGTTCGGCGCGAATCTGCGGCCCGACGACTTTGTGGAACTCTCCAATGACGAGATTACCGCCAGGCTCATCGAGGCCGTCCACGACGCCTACCGTGAAAGGGAAATCCGCTATCCCATTGAAGTTGCCCTCGAACGCACCATCCTCCGGGAAGGCCCCGAGAACGCCTACGCCGCCGACGCGTTGGCCCAATGGGCCAACCTCAAGTTCAACCTGGGCTGGACAGTCGACAGCGTCCGCAGCCAATCCGTCAAGGAGATCGCCGAGAAGCTCATCACCATCAACCGGGAATACTGCACCAACGACAAGCTCCACGCCGAGATCGATCAGGCCATTGGCAATTGCGGATTGACGATTGACGATCCAGACGCCAGCGCCGACGCCGACGGAGAATCGACAAACGACGATCGACGATCGTCGACCGACAGGCTCGCCGAGTGGGCCAAGCAACGATTCGGGCCCGCCTTCCACCAGGAGACGTTCGACGAATCGACTGATGTGCGCGAGACCCTGCGCGTGTTCGCGGTCGATTTGCTCCGTCGCGAGCTGTCCGTGTTGGAGCGTTTCGTTCTCCTCGAAATCTACGATCAGTCGTGGAAAGACCACATGCACGCGATCGACCTGTTGAAGGAGTCCATCGGCCTGCGCGGTTTTGCCGAGCAGGATCCCAAGATCGCATACAAACGCGAAGGCTTCCAGATGTTCCAGGAGATGATGGAAGGCATCCGCGACAAGGTCACGGGCATCATCTTCAAGGCCAGGCTCACCGAGGAACGCGCTTTCGAGAGCCGTTACAACATCGCCGCGGTCCAGCACGCCGACGCGACGAACCAGGGTTTCACCGGCACCGGGCAGGTCGACCGCGATCGGGCTGCCGCGATGCGCGCCCAAGGCGAGCAGAAGGTCGAAACAATCCGCCGTGAACAGCCGAGGGTCGGTCGGAATACTCCATGTCCCTGCGGCAGCGGCAAGAAGTTCAAGCAGTGCCACGGCAAGGGCAAGTAGCACACGGTCCGTGGCAAGATGTGTCTGCAATGTTTGACTTACGACCGATCCGACATCTCTATCCGTTCCAGGGCCGGCATCTCGACCGTGACGGCCTGCGATATCACTACCTCGACGAAGGCCGCGGCGAGCCTGTGGTGATGGTGCACGGGAATCCGACATGGTCTTTTTACTTCCGCGCGTTGGTCAATGCCCTGCGAGATTCACATCGGTGCATCGTGCCGGACCACATCGGGTGCGGGCTCTCGGACAAACCCGGCGACGACCGCTACGAATACACACTCGAGAATCGCGCGAATGATCTCGATGCGCTGTTGGACCACCTCAAACTGGATCGCGACATCACCCTCGTGCTCCACGATTGGGGCGGCATGATCGGCATGGCCAGCGCGCTGCGTCGGCCGGAGCGGATCGCGCGAATCGTCGTGATGAACACCGCGGCGTTCCTTATGCCCGAGGGCAAGAGTTTGCCGTGGCGGCTGTGGGCGCTGCACGGTCGCAATCCGCTGACCAGCCTGCTCGCACGGGGATTCAATCTCTTCAGCCTGGGGGCCGCGTTCATGGCGACCGCCAAGGGGCTGCCGCGGGACGTGCGAAAAGGGCTCACCGCGCCATACAATTCGTGGGCCAACCGGATCGCCACGCTGCGGTTTGTGCAGGATATCCCGCTGCGCCCCGGCGACCGAAGTTATGTCTTGGCGAAATCAGTAGACGACGGCCTGCACCAGTTTGCTGACCGGCCGACGCTGATTTGTTGGGGAATGCGGGACTTCGTGTTCGATTCGCACTTTCTGGACGAGTGGCGACGGCGGTTTCCGAATGCGGAAGTACACACGTTCGTCGAGGCAGGACATTATGTGTTGGAAGACGAACCGAAAGAGATCGCATCGCGCGTCGTTGATTTCGTAACGCGGAATTGTGCGAACGCGCGCCGTTCGGCGGATTGCGCTTCTGCCGGATGACCGAACCAGGTCGCGCGGATGCGTCGCCGAGACCGATGACGGAAGAGGTGGAACATTGTATGTGTGAACCTGTGATCAATGTCGCGGCACATTTGCCCCGGATGGCCCAGCGGCAACCCGATCGGCCGGCGATCATCTGTCCCGTCGGATCTGATGCGGCGGGCAGGACCACCTACGCGCACCTGACGTTCCGGCTACTCGACCAGGAGACGGACCGTTATGCGCACGGCCTGGAGGATGTCGGCATCGAACGCGGCACGCGGACGATCCTGATGGTCCGGCCCAGCCTCGAGTTCTTCTCGCTCACGTTCGCCTTGTACAAGATCGGTGCGGTCCCTGTCTTGATCGATCCCGGCATGGGGAAGTCGAACATGGTGGAATGTCTCGCCTCGGTCGAGGCCGAGGCGTTCATTGGCATTCCGCCGGCACACATGTTGCGCCTGCTGCACCCGCAGGCGTTCAAGTCTATTCGCGTGAGCATTACCGTGGGGCGACGATGGTTGTGGGGTGGACTGCGACTGTCGGACGTCCGCGATGACCCCTGGAAGCCCTACTCGATGGCCCCGACGCGGGAAGACGAGCCCGCTGCGATCATCTTCACGACAGGCAGCACGGGACCGCCCAAGGGCGTGCTCTTCCAGCACGGTGTTTTCGACGCACAGGTCCGCATCCTGCGCGATCATTTCAAGATTGAACCGGGCGAGATCGACCTGCCGACGTTCCCGCTCTTTGCACTCTTCGCCCCGGCGCTCGGAATGACGGCCGTGATACCCGATATGGACCCCACGCAACCGGCAACGGTCGATCCCTTGAAGATCATCGACGCGATCCGCGACCACCGGGCGACGAACATGTTCGGCTCGCCCGCGCTGCTCGATCGGGTGGGACGGTACGGCGAAGAACACGGTGTCAAGCTGCCGTCACTCAAGCGCGTGATTAGTGCAGGTGCGCCGGTGCCGCCGAAGACACTCGCTCGCTTCCACACGATGCTCGGTGACGACGCGAAAATCCACACGCCCTACGGCGCGACGGAAGCCCTGCCCGTGTCGTCGATCGCAAGCCCGGAGATCCTGGACGAAACGCGGCAAGAGAGCGAGCGCGGCGGCGGCACGTGCGTCGGCCAGCCCGTACCGGGCGTGGATGTGCGAATTATCCGAATCACGGAAGAGGCGATCGAAACGTGGTCGGATGATCTCGTGCTGCCAACGGGCGAGATCGGCGAGATCGTCGTCAAAGGGCCGGTCGTGACGCGCGAATACTGCACCGACGCCGAAGCGACACGGCTGGCCAAGATTCACGCGGGAGACGCCGTCTGGCACCGGATGGGCGACGTGGGGCGGTTTGACGATCGCGGCCGCCTGTGGTTCTGCGGGAGAAAGGCGCACCGCGTCGTCACGGCGGACGGCACAATGTTCTCGGTTCCGTGTGAAGCGGTCTTCAATCAGCACCCCAGGGTGTTTCGCTCGGCGCTCGTGGGCATCGGCCCGACGAAGCGCCGGCAGCCGGTGGTCTGTGTCGAGTTGGAGCCCGGTGAAACCGACCTGAATGAAAACGAGCTCACGCGCGAGCTGCTCGAGCTCGGCCGGCAGCACGAACACACCCGCGCAATCAGCGTGTTTCTCATTCACCCGTCGTTCCCGGTGGACATCCGGCACAACGCCAAGATTGCTCGGGAGAAGCTCGCAGTTTGGGCGGCGGAAGCGCTTCGATGACCTCCAGCAATCAGCCTATCCAAGCGCTCGTAACAGGCGGGGGGGGGTTTCTCGGCCGGGCGATTGTCGAGCGGCTGGTCGCGCGGGGCGATCGCGTACGCAGCTTCTCGCGCGGTGCATATCCCGAATTGGAGGCAATGGGCGTCGAGGTCGTCCGCGGCGACCTGAGCGACGCGGACGCCGTGTCGGACGGGTGCATGGGTCGCGATGTCGTCTTCCACTGCGCAGCGCGGCCGGGCATCTGGGGCAGCTACGTGGAGTTCCATGAGCCGAACGTCCACGGCACCGAGAACGTCATCGCAGGGTGTCGCAGGCACGGCGTGAGACGGCTGGTCTTTACGAGTTCACCGAGCGTCGTGTTCGACGGCGTCGACATGGAGGGCGTTGACGAATCAGCGCCCTATCCGAAGACGTACGACGCACACTATCCCAAGACCAAGGCGATCGCGGAACAGCGCGTTCTGGCCGCCAACGGATCGGAACTCGCAACGGTCTCTCTGCGTCCTCACCTGGTTTGGGGACCGCGCGACAATCATCTCGTTCCGCGGATCATCGCCAGGGCCCCATCGCTCCGCAGGATCGGCCCGATTGACAAGAAGGTGGACTGCACCTACATCGATAATGCGGCCGACGCACACGTGCTCGCGTCCGACCGGCTGTCGCCCGGGTCGCCGATCTCCGGCAAGGCGTACTTCATCAGCCAGGGCGAGCCGTGGGGCGTGTGGGAGTTGGTCAACGGCATTCTGAGCGCCGCCGGACTGCCGCCTGTAACGCGAAGCATACCGCGCGGAATCGCACTCGCAGCGGGCGCCTGCCTGGAAACGGCATACAGATTGGTGGGGGCAAAGTCCGAGCCGCGACTGACGCGCTTCCTCGTTCGCGAGCTATCTACAGCGCATTGGTTCGACATTTCCGCCGCGCGGCGCGATTTGAACTACGAGCCCAAAGTGTCCATCGAGGAAGGGCTCCGCCGCCTGAGAGAGTGGTTGACAGATCCAACCGGATGACCTGGGATTCTCCTCGCGTGGCCACGTCGAGATCACCTGGTAGCGCCACGCCCTGCGTGCCGTATGCTACGAGCCGAGAAGAACAGACACGAATTCCGGTACGTCGACCGAATCCAGGGCACGGTCCCCATTCATGTCTGCCTGGCAGACGTACCCCCCGGCCACCAACAACTCGACGAATTGCTGGATGTCGGCGGCATTCGTCATGCCGTCGCAATTCATGTCCGCTGGAAGGATGTCCGGACAGTCGGGCGTGCAGAGGCTGATCCAATCACCGGCTAGGTTTTCCATCCACTTGATCGCTATGGAGCAGTCATCGCACGTGATGAAGATGTCCCCCTCATTCGGCTCACCCCAACACAGGTTCTGGCTGGCGCACATGTCGGGCGGGATTACGGCCAAGCCTTCGAGATTGAGGTGGCTGCCCTCATCGGCTGGCTCCGTTCGGGTCAGCGTCGTGAAGAGCCGATCGGCGTCACCACCCGCGGTGGATGACAGGTCCGTCACTTCGAGCGTGTTATCCCCGGCGCCGTGGAAGATGTAAAGCAGGCCGTTCGTGTTGTCGAACTCGAGGGCGGCGATCTCGTCGAAGCTGCTGCCCGTGTCATAGACGCCGATGAAGTTCATCGAATCGTCGGCATCCGTCTTGAGATCGAAAACGTAGATGAAGCCGTCCACTTGGTGCCCGATGAAGACCAGCCCATCAAGGCCGTTTTCGGCCGCGGTGGTGCCGAGCACCGGGCTGCCACTGCCATCGACAAAGCCGAGGACGGACAGCCATGCGTTGGATACGAATGCAATCCCCTCGGGCCCGCTCGTGTTGCCGACTTCCCCTGGCATGTCACAGCCCGAGGCGCAGCCCACCCTCCACGTGCGCACGGTACTCGGCGTGCCGAACAAGTCCTTGACATAGTAGATGGTCGAATCGTTGTGGCCGCCCCCGTTGCCTTCGTGCATCAGCAGAATGCGAACGCCATCGGTCGAGTCGTCCGCCTCATCGAACATCGTGACGCCCTCGTAGTCGCCGGCGGACGGGAGAGCGGTGGGGCCGGTCGTGGTCCAGGTTCCAGAGCCCGAATCGTAAGTGTACTTCCAGATCAGGTCATTCTGCTTCAGCGCCAGGACGTAGTCATCGGTGGCGTTGTAGTACGCCCCGGACAGGTTGCTCTGCTGGGCGCTCGAATGCGTGATGTCCTCGCCTTCGTTCCATGTTTCGGCAGGCCAGGGGACATCCCCCATCAGCGGGCCGGTGCATAGGGCGACCATCAGACAAAACCATAGTATGCTGCGCATCTTCTCCAAGGGAGCCTCCAAACACCTCCTGCACCGCAGCATCGCCGCGTGGACCCTGACACCGCGCTCGGGCGGCGACGCCTTGGAGCGTGTATTATACCCGCTTCGGGGGTTCTTGCTGGTAAGCAACGCCGGCCCGTGGCAATACTCTGGCATAGGTGGAGGGCGAATCGACACAGACGGATAGAGGCGTTATTCTTTTGAGTATGGACCGCCGCAAGCGAAATCGTCTGTGTGTCTGGCTCATCATCCTAGGGCTGAGTAACTTCATCCTGTACGCGACTGTGTACGCGATCGTCGGCGGCGACGCCCAAAACGGCGGCATCCGCGAGGACGGCGTCTGCTACGTCCGCGGGCACCACGTCCACCGACTCCTTGGCTATGAGCGGGATGTCCCCCGCTGGGTGTGGGTCTACAGCTACATCCACTCGATCAGCATCTGGCCCTCAATTGCGATGGTCCTTCTGGCGATGCTCGTCTTGGCCAGGCCGCATATCATCGCCACCTACCAACAGGGGGCCATTCAGGGCTCGACACTCGTGACGGTCATGGCAACGATCATCGTCTTCGCCACGAGCGTGATCATGGTTTGGTTCATTATCGCGTTTCTCTCCTCGCTACTTTCCCACTGACGCCGCACCTGGTTGACATGCCCCACACACCGACCACCGCCGGCCCCGAAGCACTCATCGCCAAGGCGATCGACCGATACGAACACCGGCCGCAACAGATCGCCATGGCTGATGCGGTGGCGGCGGCGTTCCGGGAGAACCGCCATCTCCTGGTGGAGGCAGGTACCGGCGTTGGAAAGAGCTTCGCCTACCTGTTGCCCGCGATCGAGCAGATCCTGAAGCACCAGCGGCGGGTTGTCGTTTCCACGTACACCATCGCGCTGCAAGAGCAGCTCATTGAGAAGGACATCCCCGCGCTCAGCTCCGTCGTCGACGGTTCTTTTAAGGCGGTGCTGGTCAAAGGGCGGCAGAACTACATCAGCCTCCGCCGCCTCGCGCAGGCGAGCAGGCGCCAGCAGGCGGTCTTCTCCAGCGAGCGCGACCTCCGCCAACTCCACAAGATAGAGAGCTGGGCCTACCACACGCGGGACGGCTCGCTGTCGGACCTGAGTCTCAACCCGTCGCCGCAGGTCTGGCAGCGGGTTCGCAGCGAGGGCAACAACTGCATGGGCGCCCGATGCGAGTTCTATGACAAGTGCTTCTACCACTCGGCCCGCCGCGAGGCGGAAGACGCCGACCTGCTCGTCGTGAACCACGCCCTGTTCTTCGCCGATCTGGCGCTCCGCCGACAGAACGTCACGTTCCTGCCGGACTACGACTTCGTGGTCCTGGATGAGGCGCACAACATCGAGTCCGTCGCGAGCGGCCACTTCGGCCTGAGCGTCTCCAGCGCACAGATGCGTTTCCTGCTTAACGGGCTCTTCAACGAACGCACCGGCCGCGGTTTCCTCGCGATGCTCGAAGACCCGGCCATTGTGAAGCTGGTCGTCGATGCCCATGCCAGGACCGATGCCCTCTTCTCGGCGTTGGGTCAGTCGCATAGCCTCCGCGGCGGCACGGCCCGAATGGCAAAACCGAGCGGCGTGCCGAACTTGCTGGGCCCCGCCCTGCGCGAGCTTGCGTCCGCACTCAAACGCATGAAGCAGCGGCTCGACCGGAAGGACGATCAGTTCGAGCTCAACAGCTTCGCGGATCGCTGCACCGATGCGGCCGGCGTGCTAGACGTGCTCCTCACGCAAAGTGAGGAGAACTACGTTTACTGGCTCGAGCGATCCCCGGGCCGTGAGGCACGAACGACGCTGCACGCGGCGCCGTTGCAGGTGGACGAACTCTTGCGAGAATCGCTCTTCGAACGGACCAAATCCGTGGTGCTGACGAGCGCGACGATGTCCACCGGCGGCGAGGACGGATTTGCCTATCTGCGAAAGCGGCTGGGCGTCAGCGAGGCGGACGAACTCCAGCTCGACTCGCCGTTCGACTACGCCGGCAAGGTCACGCTGCACATCGAGACCGGCCTGCCCGAGCCGAACGACGGCCGATTCGTCGAAGCCGCTTGCGGGCGGATTGAGGCGTATCTGCGCGAGACCAGCGGCCGGGCATTCGTTTTGTTCACGAGCTACGACGCCCTGAACCGCTCGGCCGACCTGCTCGAACCGTTCTGCGAAGATGAAGGCATGACCCTCTTGGTGCAGGGCCGGCGCCTGGCCCGTGGGCGGATGCTGGCCGAGTTCAAGCGGGCGAAGTCCGCCGTCATCCTCGGCACCGACTCGTTCTGGCAGGGCGTGGACGTGCCCGGCGAGGCGTTGCAGAACGTGATCATCGTCAAGCTGCCGTTCGCGGTCCCGAGCCAGCCGTTGATCCAGGCTCGAATAGACGCGATCCGCGAAGGCGGGGGTAATCCGTTCATGGAGTTCCAGTTGCCCGAGGCCGTGTTGAAACTGAAGCAGGGTTTCGGGCGGCTGATCCGCAGCCACGCGGACCGGGGGATCGTCGTTGTGCTGGACAAACGCATCAAGACGAAGTTCTATGGACACCGATTCCTGCAAGCACTGCCCAAATGCAACGTTGAAGTGCACCGGGAGCCGTAACGCGAGGGTACACTGGCGGATACGCCGCCGGTGGCACCCATGTTGCGGCGCAGCCGGCATGGAGAGACTCTCCTGGGAGAAGACCGATGCGAAACACCCGAATCCGAATGACAGCTCGCCTTGGATGCGTGCTTCTTGCTGGAACGTCTGTTGGGGGAGCTTGGGCACAAGCAGGCGACAAGTCCCTCCCGCAGCCTGCCGTGAGCGGCCAGGCAGCTCACGCGATAGAACAAGACGCCGCGCTGCACAAGCTCTTCGACGACTACTGGCAGTTTAGACTGCGGCGGCATCCCGAATGGGCCACGAACCTCGGCGACCATCGTTACGACTTCCTGCTGTTCGACTACGGCGACGAGGCGAGGAAGAAGGCCATCAAGACCCGGCGGGCGTTTCGCACCCGTGTGGCGGAAATGCCGCGAGGCAGCCTCTCTCCGGAAGATCAACTCGGCCTCACTCTCTTCGAGTGGAGAATCGATGCCGAACTCGAGAGAGCCAAGTTTCCCGGACACCTCATGCCCATCACACAGATGAGCGGCCCGCACATTACGCTCGGCACTCTGCAAACCACTCAGCCGCTCGACACGCCGCAGGACTGTGTGAGCTACACGGCCCGACTCAGGGGCTTCAGCCGGCAGGTCCACGCGTCGATCTGCATGATGAACCTCGGTCTGAAGAGGGGCGTCATCGAACCGAAGGTCGTCATCGAGAAGTCGCTGCCTCAGATTGAAGCCCTGATCGCTGATAATGCCAAAGACTCCCCCTTGTTCGCCCCGGCCAAGACGCTTGGGCCCTCGGCGGGCGGCTTGGAATCCCAGAACCTGATCCTCGACGGCACGCGTGACGCCATTGACGCGCTGCGGCTGCTTCACACCTACCTGAAGGACCACTACCTCCCGAAGTGCCGAGACACGGTCGGCTACGGCGATCTCCCGGACGGCCCGGCGTGGTATCGGCAGCTCATCAGGTATCACACCACCATCGACCTGCGGCCTGAGCAGATTCACCAGATGGGGCTCGATGAGTTGAAGCGAATCCGCACCGAGATGCAGACGGTCGCCGCCAAGGTCGGATTCGAGGGCACACTCAGAGACTTCATCGAGAAGGTCCGCGCCGATCCCGAGTTGCGCAACAAGTCCGCCGATGAGATCATGCGCCGCCATGCCGCAATCCTCGAACGGACGCGGGCGAAGCTCCCCGAGTTGTTTGGCGTCCTTCCCAAAACGCCCATCGAGGTGTTCGAGATGGAGCCGATTCGGGCAATGTCGGGGCCGGCGGGCTACTACTACGCAGCGCCGGCGGACGGTTCTCGACCGGCATACTTCGTGGTGAACACCTCCCTGCCCACCACCCGACCGATCTACACCATGGAAGCCCTGACCTACCACGAAGCGCTGCCAGGCCATCATTTGCAGGGGGCGATCGTGAGCGAGCGCACGGACCTCCC
The DNA here is from genome assembly GCA_043813895.1 of Planctomycetota bacterium. Taxonomy (GTDB): domain Bacteria; phylum Planctomycetota; class Phycisphaerae; order UBA1845; family UTPLA1; genus CAZTAR01. The sequence goes on along the minus strand of JBDRKQ010000058.1, from coordinate 19,666 downwards.
GATGTTCCGCCGCCACGAGAGCATCAATGTGTTCATTGAAGGGTGGGCGTTGTACGCCGAGGGACTGGGCGGCGACCTGGGAGGCTACAAGGATCCGTACGCGGAATTCGGGAGGCTTACGTACGACGCGTGGCGGGCGGCGCGGTTGGTCGTCGATACCGGCATTCATCACTTCGGCTGGACGCGGGAGAAAAGCATCGCGTTCCTGAAGGAGAACACCGCGCTGAGTGAAGAGAACATCGCCGCCGAGGTGGATCGCTACATCGCCTGGCCCGCCCAGGCCCTCGCCTACAAGATCGGCGAGATGCACATCCAAGAGCTACGCCGAACGGCGGAGCAGGCACTCGGGGATCGATTCGACGTCAAGGCGTTTCACGATCACCTGCTCAGCGAGGGCTCGCTGCCGATATCACTCCTGGAGCGGCGGATGGCGAAGTGGGTCGAAGGCCGCACTGTGACTCCCTGACCGTGTTCGTCGCCATCCGCAGACAGGGGTGTCGGCCCCTGCAGCAAGAGAAGGTGCGTCCGGGACCTACCCTACGCTGAACGATTCAACTCTTCGGGATTTCACCGGAAAAAGTGACATTTGCCGGAATCTGCCGGAATTTGTTTTGCCGGGGCGTTTTTGTGTTTGTCGCACGCGCGTCGCTTCCGTTTACAGCAGAAAAAAGTGGCATTGCCCGCAAATGCCCGCAAAGTCTTCGGACCTCGGTGTCGTTTGTTCTGACGAGGTTGCACTGCGTCCAATTGCTATGCTTGCTCAGCGTTTCTCGAATTGGAGGGGAATTGTGAATGTAGGATTGAGAATGGAGAAAGGGCGATGGCGCAGCGGCCCAAAGATGCTGGATGCTGTGCGAACCTGCCTACCCGTCCCGCCAAGGCGGGCCGTGAAGGCAGGGCACCCGGCGCAGTGACCGCTTGCTGACGCGCGCGGCTCTGAACGTGGCCCGAAAGGCGATTCTGGGGCGCATACAGTACAATCTCTCACATGGACGACCCGAGAGAATCCAGCCCGGAAACGGCAGAATCGCCCGCGCGGGCTAAGCGGTCTGTTTGGTTTCCAATCGCGCTTTTGGTGATGGTCGCCCTGTTCATCCTGACGGTCCTGGAGCGGAATCGGATTCGCGCACATTGGTGGGCGATGCGACTGGCCGAATGTCGACGGGTCGAGGATCGCGCGTATTATTCGAACTCGCTGCTGGCCGTGGGCGACGCGGCATCCGGTGCGGTGAGACGTCTGGCGAGACACGAACGTGCCGACCTCCGCGCGCTGGCAGTTCTGGCGACCGCTCGATTGCCGGAGCCGATCCGGGTGAGCGAGTTGGCGCGACTCATGGCGGACGAGGATCAGGAAGTCGGCGAATCCGCCGCGCTTGCCCTGGCGTTGACAGGAAACGAAGAAGCCGTGCGGCTGTTGGTGGAAGCCGTTGGTTCGGAGCACGAAGGCCGCGCGACCTGTGCGGCGGCCGCGCTGTCGAGGATCGAATCACCATCCGCCTGCGCAGCGCTGTGCGAAGCCGCACGCGGGCATGCAAGCGCACTGGTTCGGGCACAAGCGGTCGAATCAGTGGGCCTCTGGCTCACGACCCGGGAAGACCCCGAACCGGCGACAGCGACCTGCGATCCCGTTCGCGTACTGGTCCTCGCGCTGCGCGACGAGGCGACATTCGGCGGCGCGCTATCGTTCGAGAGGCAGGTGGCCGGCGCAGCGGCGAATCTGCGCGGAAACGGGCCACTTGCAGGCGTCAACGTGATGGAAGACTCCCACGACCCGAACGGACGGTGCGTTGCGGATGTGGCCGCGGAGCACCTGGGCAAACTCACCAGCCGGCGGATCGAACGCGGCACGGCGTGGACGCCGGTCGCGATCGATGCGTATGTCGGACGGTGCCGCGAGTGGATCAGCGAGCAACGTCGATTGCGCACCAACGACACCGGCGGCACCGAATAGCGGCCCGTCGCGGCCCGGTGAATCAAGAGTTCCCTGTGGGCTGCGGCGTTGCAGGAGCATCAAGAGGATTGCGACGTGTTCTTACGGCACCGAATAGGAAACAGTGCGAGGGGACGCCAGCCTCGTTTTGTCCACTGGTACGTGCGCGTGCCTGTGAAGCTGTTCGTGTTTGCTGTCGTTACGTTCTTCGTGTTGTTTCCCTCTCCTGGCCAATTCGTCAGGCATTTGTCGCGGCTTCGCAATCTCGACGCCATCGTGGAACCCGATGCGCCGCAACTTGCCGAGTGGGAGGAAGAGCTGCAGGACTGGGCGACCTCTTACAGGGCTCGCCTGGAGGCTGGCCTTTCCGAAGAGGCGAAGACGGTGGGCGACGGCGATGTTCCGCCGGTGAATGAGATGCAGCGACGCGTCCAGGGTATGGTGTTGGAGCGGGTGCGCTACGCGTGGGACTGGGACACGTGGGGCTCCGCCGACTACATACCGACCGTTGCGGAGATGTTCGCCGCGGCGGCCGGCGATCCGCACGGCGAGCTTCGGGAAGACTGTGACGGGCGGGCCGTCCTTGCGGCCTCGCTCATGCGTCGCATGGGCTATAAGGCGGACTTGGTGACAGACCTGCGGCACGTCTGGGTGAAGACGCCGCAGGGAGAGTGGATGGGGCCTGGCAAGGCCAAGGCGATGGTCTCCACGCCCGAGGGCACGCGTCTCAACTGGGCGGTCGCCCTTGGGAACGTGCCGATGTCCCTCTCCTACGGCATATCGGTGTTCCCCCTTGCTCGGGAGCTTGTGATCCTGGCGGCGGCTTACGTTCTCTTGCTGCACACGCGCACGCCCTGGCGGACCGCACTGTTGGCCGCGGTGTTGCTCGTGCAAGGGCTGTTGTTCATGCGTTGCGGCGTGTTCTCACCTCAACAGATCGCAGGCTTCGGACGATCCTGGCCCGCGACCATCGGATTGTTGCACATCGTGGGGGGCATCTGCATATTGCTGGTGGTGTCGCACAGAGCCCGGCTCGCTGCACCGCGCGCCCGTGCATAAGGCCGATTGCGGCATCCCCCGCACCAATCACAGGATGAGGAGGTCGGCGATGGCCGCCGCGCCCAGGGCCACGCTGACGCATCCGTTCAGCGTGAAGAACGCGAGGTTCACACGGGAGAGGTCCCGTGGGGAAACGACTGACTGTTCGGCGGCGAGTAGCACTGCCGTGAGCGCGACGGCCGCCCAATAGATCCAACCGAAACCCGCCGAGAAGCCCAGGCCGACAAGCGCACCGACAGTAAAAACGTGACAGATGCGCGAGATAAGCAGGGCCAGTCCGATGCCGATTCTCGCCGGCAGCGAATGGAGCTTCTCCCGGCGGTCCACATCCACGTCCTGGCAGGCGTAGATGATGTCGAAGCCCGTGATCCAGAGCAGCACGGCGGCCGTCAGCAGGAGCGTGGAGAGCCCGATCGAGGCAGGATGAATCGCGATCCACGCGGCGGCAGGGGAGAAGGCGATCGCCGCACCCAACGCGAAGTGTGCCAGCATGGTGAAACGCTTCGTGTACGAATAGCCCGCGAGGAACAGCAGCGTCGGAATTGCCAGGATCAGCGGCCACGCGTTGCCATAGCCCCACCAGAAGCCTGCGCAGCCCAACGCGAAACCAGCCGCCGTCACTCCCAGGAAAAACCACGCCTGGCGACCGGTGATCTTGCCGGCCGGGATGGGACGATCCTCCGTGCGCGGGTTGCGGGCGTCCAATCGGGCGTCAGCGATTCGGTTGAAGGTCATCGCGAAACTTCGGGCGAAGATCATGCAGGCGATGATGAGGAGGAACTGGCCGAGCGTGGGGAGGCCGGTGTCGCGGTGCCGGCCCGCGAGGAACGTCGCCACCAGGGCAAAAGGTAGGGCGAAGACCGAGTGCGAGAAGCGAATCATCTCGCCCCAGGTTCGGATGGCAGATATCAGGTTCATGCGAGGCACGGGTCCGGGGAATCCCGCGGCGGGGATCGTCCCATGTGCGGGCGGCCAAGCGGCGACGGTCGTCGCTCCGGGCAAAGTCAGGACCATTCTACCGCGGTTTGTGTGTTTTCGTAGCGGCTGAGGCCCCCGTCGGCTTGCGGCAGGAGCCGATGCGGACCGCGAAGGGTCACTCTCTGTCGGCGTTTTCCGCCTCGACCAGGGCCTTGAGCAGCCCTTTGAGCTTCTTGAAGGTCATGTACTTGTTGCACCCGGGTGGCGGGCTCGTACACAGGACTTCAAGGTTGGCCAGGATATTGAAGAGCTCGGTGAGGAGGTCGATTAGTTCGATCCTGGCCGGTCTGGAGATGCCTGCCGCGATATCGGCTAGTTTGTCGCTGGACGCTTGCATGGTGCCTCCTTTCGAACGTGGCGCGGGCTGGTCGGGGCTGGCTCATCGGTTACGTGTCATCTTGAAGGCGTGTTCCAGGGTGCCGCTCTGAATAACCAGCTTCCCCAAAGCGTGCTGAGCCAAATATCTATCCTTCGGACAGCTCCACTAGTAAAACATAACGGCAACTGTCGAACATTGTCTCTAATCAGATCTCGTGTGGTTTCTTCGGAGTGCCAGCTTATTTGGCACTCGCGTCCATGGTCTCGGGAGTATAGTCGTCGTAAAATGCGAAACGTAGTGGCATAGAGACGCCAGAAACTGGCAGGGTGTCTTCCCTAATCCACTCGAAAGCAAGGCGACCGCACGGTGCCGAATGTCACGGCAGTGATAACGCAAACACTACCGGAGCCGTCAGCCAAATGCAGGAACGACGTCAAATCAAGAGATGCGATCGTCACCGTCCAGGCAGCTCGCGCCGCAAGCGAGGCAGCAGGAGGGGTGTTCCAGTTGATGTCCTGATTCTGCGCGCAGGTGCTTCCTTGCAGTCTTCTGCTCGTAGCTTCTATCCACAAGGACAGGTTCTTCTCCCAAAAAGGTGGGTACATCCTGCGGAAACGCAGAGGGGTTGCGAAAACGCGAATGTGCCAGCCTGATCTGCGGTTGAAAGCGGCTTCAGATCCAGGAGAGACCAGCATGTCCACGGACTTGCTGTATCACGGATTCGGGATCGGGGCTACGCCTACGTGCGGACGGAATACCGTCACGGACAGGTGTCTCTCACCATCCGCCAGGAAAACGACACGCTACAGTGCTCGACGTGTGGATCGAGGGATGTTCGAACCCCGGGGGCACAGCGGCGCGACGCTTCAAGTCCCTGCCGATTGGCGGCAAGCCGCCAATCATCGCATTCCCCATCCCGCGGGTTGAGTGTGCGGTCTGCCAGACTCGCCGGCAGGGAAAGATCGGGTTTGCCGACTGACGCCTGAGCTACACCAAGTCGTTCGAACGCTATGCCTTGGGACTCTCCCGGCATATGACTATTCAAGATGTAGTCACCAGGGATCATCTCCGCTTTCAGCTCCTTTCGAGCGGTTTCGTGCGCCTTCTTCTGCGTGTGGCGTGGCGCGCCGCCAGCTGCCGCACGAGCACGCACAGAAGGTGCAGACGCTTGAATCGGCTATCGATCGTTTGATTTCGAGTTCGCTCGGCCACGGACAGCGGTTATCACAGCGCCGAACCGCGAGTACAATGTGAAGAACGAGACCTCGCCGGCGGGGGTCGGCGTGACACGGGTTGTGAGGCAGAGCACTAGCAAACCAGGGCAGAATCGTTTTGAAGATCAAGAGAATCCCATTCCAGCTTTCCGCACGCGTGCCCAGGTGGGCGAGGTTTCTCGTCATCGGCGCGATGGCCGGCGTGATGGGCGGGCTGGCGGCGGCGGCGTTTGAATGGGGTTTGACGATCGGTTCCGGGCTTTTGGTCGGGCGGTTCACCGGGCTGGGCGGTCGCGATGTCTGCCAGTTCCATTGGGGGGTGCTGCTGTTGCCGGCGCTGGGCGGTTTGGCGTCCGGGATTGCGGTGCGACTGCTGTGCCCCGAGGCAATCGGGCATGGCACCGACGTGCTCGTCCGCGCGTTCCACCGGAACATGGGGAGGCTTCGGCTCAAGGGCCCGCTCGTCAAGGGCGTGGCCGCGATTGGCGTGATCTCCTGCGGCGGATCGGCGGGTCCCGAGGGGCCGATTGCCGCGCTCGGTGCCGCCATCGGCTCGGTGCTAGGCCGCGTTTTCGGCGTGACGCCTCGGGAACGTCGCATCCTCCTGCTCGCCGGGTGCGGCGCTGGCATCGGCGCCATCTTTCGGTGTCCACTCGGCGGCGCCCTCTTTGCGACCAGTATCCTCTATCGTGAGCCCGAGTTCGAATCCGACGCGATCGTTCCTTCCGTGGTGGCATCCGTGCTCGGGTATTCGACTTTCATGGTGTTCTGTGGGTTCGGCGAGCACCTGCTGCACGGCGCGCAAACGCTTACCTTCAGCTCCCCGCTCGAACTCGTGCCCTACACGATCCTGGGGCTGCTGTGTGGCGGTGTAGCGATTTTCTTCAGCCTGTGCATGAAAACGGTGGAACACCGCTGGCTCCCGCGGTCGGGGTTGCCGCGGTGGCTCGCGCCCGCGATAGGCGGATTGGCCACAGGGGCGCTTGCTTGCATGCTGCCTCAGGTGATGGACGGGCAGTATCGATTCATTCAGGGCGCGGTCGGGGGTGGACTGTTCGAGGGCGTGGCGGAGATCAACTGGTGGCGTTGGGTGGCGGTTTTCGGCGCGATCGCCCTCGCCAAGTGCGTCGCCACGGGGCTGACAGTCGGCAGCGGGGCTTCAGGCGGGGTTCTTGGGCCATCGGTTTTCATCGGCGGCGTCGTAGGCGCGTTCCTGGGTGCTCTTTGTGAAGCCGTCTATCCTGGGACCTTTCCGGTTTCTCTGCGACAGGCGCTCATTCCCGTCGGGATGGGTGGCGTGCTGGCCGCGACCATGCGGACACCCCTGGCGGCGATTGTCATGGTCACGGAGATGACAGGCAGCTACGGCCTGATCGTGCCGCTGATGCTGGTGTGCGTTAGTGCGTATGTGGTCGGTCGGCGATGGGGCTTGAACGGCGAGCAAGTCCGCGGGGCTGCCGAATCTCCCGCCCATGCGGGCGACACGATCATCCACATGCTGGAATCCTGGCCGGTGAGCCGGTTGATGGAACATGATTGGACGCCCACGGTGCGGCCCGATACCCGGCTGGCGGAGATGGTCGAACAGGTGGAGTTCGGAACGAGGCCGGTGTTCGCCGTTGCGCAAGGCGATCGGTTGTTGGGCCTGATCTCCACCGCCGATATCCATCGCATGATGGACGAGCCATCGGTGGCGGAAGCAGTCATCGCCGCTGACATGATGACCGAGCGGCCCGTGGGTGTGTACGAAAACCAGAGTGCCTACGAGGCGTTGAACGTTTTCAGGAATCTGGGGCACGACGTGTTGCCCGTCTTCTCGCGCGGCCAGGGGCGGCGTTGGCTCGGCATGCTGACTCGTGAGCGGGTTTTCAAGGCCGTCCGACGTCATGTGGAGGAATCTCAACAGTTGGTGCTCCGTGAACACCGCGGCCTGGAAGCAATCGATCAGGAAGGACAGTTGCAGGAGCTTGTCACGGGTCTTGCGCCGTCGCGCCGCCATGAGATCCAGCGGCTACTCGTGCCCTTGCAGGCCGTGGGGCGGTCGCTGCGCGAGGCGGACTTCCGCAAGACCTTCGGCACCGAGGTCATCGCCATTCAACAGTCTGACGGCACGATCCAATGCCCCCCCGACATCGACGCCCCGCTGCGAACCGACCAGCGGCTGGTCGCACTGGTGCTCGGAGCCGGTGACGTTCGGGATTGGGATGGTCAGTGATCCGTCCACGTTGAATTGTCGGCCCTTACGGAAACACTCAAGCGGTGTAACACGAACGTCGTTGCTGGCCCTCCGTACTGGATTCAGATAACATGATGTCGCTTCAACTTCCGTCGGTTGATGCCGCGAGTTTGGGTGGTAGCAACACCGCGAGACGAGCCCGGCGCGCCGTTCTCGTTTGCGATCGAGTCAAGTGACCGAGATGCGCACCCCGCGATGAACCGACAAACCGAAGACAATCGCAGAGGAGAGAACCATGTCGATTGAGGTAGCCGAGTTTTTCGACCGTTGGAAAGACGACCAGCAGCGCATGAAGGAATCGAGCCCGGATATCGCTCGGGCTTTCGGCGGGATGTTCCAGGCGATGATGAAGGAAGGCGCCCTATCGGTGCGGGAAAAGGAACTGATCGCGCTGGGCATTGGGCTGGCTGTGCGGTGCGTTCCGTGCATGAACCTGCACGTGCAGAAATGCCTGCAAGCCGGCGCCACGCGCGAACAGATACTCGAAGCGGCGGGCGTGGCCGTAATGATGCGAGGCGGCCCCTCCTTCACGCACGTGCCCGAGGTAATCCGGGCGCTGGAGCACTTGGAGTCCTCTTCGTAGGGCCGCTTGAAGCCTCGGTCGTCCCTACGGGATTCGCATCTTGCACGGCGATCCAGTGGTTCATTCCGCTTGAAGTTGCGCGTGTTTCGGTGAAAGGGGCGATCTTCGTGACGGGGAGCCGTCCCGAGATCATGGAGGATCGACATGAAGGGGCACGTGGTTTGGCCGGTAGCCTGGGAACGTGCGCGGTTCGAACAGCTCGTTCGTATCGACGACTCCGCTGCCTACCGGGTTTGTCACGTCAACGTGAGCAGTGCCAGGCTGATGCGCCGAATCTAGGTCCTGCCGGTCGGCAATTAATTTGCCAACGCGTTGGAGGGTGTGCCATAATGTGTGGCACAGTGTCGTTCTTTTTTCTGTTCTTCCGACTCGCACAGCCTGCTGAATCGCACGAACTCGTGTTCTGCCAATAGTGATTAATTCCATCTGTCGGCCATGGTGTCGTGCAGCCGTGCCCCGGTCTTCGCCTTGCTGGCGGAGTCCTCTGATACTCATGCCATGTAATTGCGAGAAAAACATCCGAAAACGCCTGATAGGGCAAAGATCAGGCGTTACCATTGTTCGTCAAGTTGCAGGGGGATAGGAGGAATCCTCGGCGAAGCCCACACAGGGCCGCGCGGGTGACCATCGGGCAGTGCTGAGCGGCGAGCATTCCTCTGTTTCGAAACGAAGTTGTCCACGACGTTGTGGCTGCGTGGAAGGCGCTCGCCGACGCACCTTTGCAACCAGAAGAGCCCTGCATACACAGCCCCGGCCAGGCGGCCTGCTCGCGGCTTCTGCTACTCGGTCGATATCGGTTCCCGGCGGTCATCCAGGGCGGCATCCAGAGTGTGCCAAACGAGCGTGGCGCACTTCACCCGCGCTGGATACCGGCAGACGCCGGAGAACACCGAGAGCTTTCCCAGGCCATCGCCGCCGTCCTCCTCTTCAGCGCCGGTGACCATCGCGTGGAACTTCCGGAAGAGAGCCTTGGCTTCGTCGAGTGTTTTGCCTTTTATCGTTTCCGTCATGAGCGATGCGGACGCCGTGGAGATCGCACAGCCCGATCCTTCGAACGTGATCTCCTCTACGATGCCGCCCTTGACCTTCACGAAGACCGTGACGTGGTCGCCGCAGAGGGGATTCTGCCCGTCGGCGTGGCGATCGGCGTCGTCAAGGCGCCCCTGGTTTCGCGGCCGCTTGTAGTGGTCGAGAATGACCTCCTGGTATAGATCGCTCGTCTCGGACATCAGTGGAACACCTCAATGACCTTGCGGATACCCCGCAGGAGAATGTCGATCTCCTCTTTCGTGTTGTAGAAGGCCAGTGACGCCCGGACCGTTGCGGGCACACCAAATCGCTGCATGACCGGCTGTGCACAGTGGTGCCCGGCGCGAACCGCGATGCCCTGCTGATCCAAAATCGTGCCGGCGTCATGCGGATGCACGCCGTCAATGGTAAAAGACAGCACGCCGGCCTTCTTGCGCGCCGTGCCGATCAGGCGGATCTCCGGGACGCTGGAGAGGGCTTCTGTGGCATACGCAAGGAGTTCACCTTCATACGCGGTAATGGCTTCCAGGCCGATGGCTTCCAGATAGTCGATCGCCGCGCCCAGTCCAATCGCCCCTGCGATGTGCGGTGTACCTGCCTCGAATCTACGAGGCGGTGCGGCATAGGTTGTCTTCTCGAATGTGACGGAGGTGATCATGTCGCCTCCGCCCTGGTACGGCGGCATCCGCTTCAATAGCTCGTACTTGCCGCAGAATACGCCAATTCCCGTTGGCCCGAACGCCTTATGTCCGGAGAACACGTAGAAGTCCGCGTCGAGCGCCTGCACGTCCACCTTCATGTGCGGCACGGCCTGCGCGCCATCGACCATGACAGGGATGTTACGCGCGTGTGCCAAGGCAATCATGCCTTGAATCGGGTTGATCGTGCCCAAGGCATTGGAAACATGCGCGATCGACACGAGTTTTGTCCGCGATCCGAGCAGCCGCTCGAAATCCTCGATGACAAGCTCGCCGTGGTCGTTGATTGGCGCAACGCGCAGCCGTGCGCCGACTTGCTTGCAGAGCATCTGCCATGGAACGATGTTCGCATGATGTTCCATATGCGTAATGAGCACCTCGTCCCCAACGTCCAGACGCGCGCGGCCGAAGGTCTGGGCCACCAGGTTGATCGCTTCCGTCGCCCCGCGGACGAAGATGATCTCCTCCGGGCGGTTTGCGCCGATGAACCGAGCCACTTTGCCGCGGGCTGCTTCGTACGCCTCAGTGGCACGTTGGCTCAGCCGATGCACGCCACGATGTATATTCGCGTTGTCCTTGCGGTAGAATCGCTCGACGGCTTCGATCACGGAGTTGGGCTTCTGCGTGGTCGCGGCATTGTCCAGATAGACCAGTGGCTCGCCGTCGATGGACTGCAGCAGCGCTGGAAAGTCCCGGCGCACCCGTTCGACATCAAGCGTGTCACCCACCACAGGCGTACCCAACCCACTTACCGTCGAGGTGATCGTGCTCATGGGAGTCCCCGCAGGAGTTCGCCGTTCTGCAAACGCGACAAGACAAGTTGCTCAAGCTGGCCCCGCAACCGCTGATCCCGCACCCGGGCGAGACTCTCGCCGGCAAAGGCATATGTCAGCAGGCTGCGGGCGGCGTCCTCGCCGATCCCACGCGACCGCAGGTAGAAGATCGCGTCCTCGTCAATCTGCCCAATCGTCGCGCCATGTGTACACTTGACGTCGTCGGCGAAGATCTCGAGTTGCGGCTTCGTGTCGACCTGCGCCTGGTCCGACAACAGCAGATTCATGTTGGTCTGCTTGGCGTTCGTCTTCTGTGCGCCGGGCTGGACAACGATCCGCCCGCAGAAAACGCCTCGCGACCTGCCGTCCAGGATGCCGCGGAAGAATTCCCGACTGGACGTATGCGGTGTGCGGTGCTCGACGCGCAAATGATTGTCTGCATGCTGCTTGCCGGTTAACAAGTAGAGGCCATCCAACTCGCATTGTGCCCCCTCGCCATCGAGTACCAGGGCGATGTCATTCCGTACGATCGCTCCGCCGAGGCAGATCGTCTGCGACGAGATGTTGCTACAAGGGCCTTGACGCACTTGCAGCGTCGCGATGTGGTAAGCACCGTCCGATTCCCGGATGACCTTGCAGTGATCGCCGACAACGTTCTCGTCGGCAAGGACCTCGGTCACGACGTTATTGAAGTAGACGCCCTGGTCGAGGGCGACATAGTGCTCGATCACGCGGAACTGGCTGCCTTCACCCGCAACAATCAGGTTGCGTGGATGGGCCGCCGTGGGGCGATCGCCTGCCTCGGAGACAAACAGCAGGTGGATCGGCGTCTCAACAATCGCGCCGCGTGGAATCTCGACAAAAGCGCCATGCCCGGCGAAGGCGGTGTTTAACGCTACGAAGGCGTTACTGGCCGTCCCTGCGTTGCGGGTGAAATGGTCCTGGACTGCCGGCAGGTTCGCAGCCAGCGCGTCAGACAGGTCCATGACCCGTACACCCGCGGGCAACGTCGCCATATCGGAGAGATGCTCGGCGAACCGCCCGTTGACGAATACAAACAATGCTTCGTTGCCGTCGCCGAGGCGGAATTGTCCGATCTGCTCCGGCGAAACCCGCGTCTCGTTCTGATCGGCCGGATCGAATTCCGTCTCTGCCAGCGGCGCGACGTTGGTGTGGCGCCACTCCTCGTCGCGCACGGTCGGAAAGCCCTGCTTCGTGAATTGGGCCAGGGCTGCCTCGCGAATAGGAGAGAGCCACAATGGGCTCTCTCCATCAACGAACTCGGTGTGACGCGAGAACTTCTCGGCGTAGACATCCGTGATATCCATTATCGTCGTCATGGCGTGTTGCTCGTCCACTAGCCGGCCACCGCTTCTGCCGTGGTCATTTGCCCCTCGATCCACGAATAGCCCTTCGCCTCCAACTCGTGCGCCAACGTCTTGTCGCCCGACCTGACAATGCGACCGTCAACGAGCACGTGCACGAAGTCGGGCTCGACGTAATCCAGCAGCCGCTGATAATGGGTGACTATGACAAACGCGCGATCGTTACTGCGCATTTGATTGACGCCGTTGGCGACGATCTTCAGAGCATCGATGTCGAGGCCGGAATCGGTCTCATCCAGAATCGCGAGTGCGGGCTCCAACAATGCCAATTGCAGGACTTCATTGCGCTTCTTCTCCCCGCCGGAGAAACCCCCGTTGACATCACGCTTCAACAGTCCCTCGTCCATTTCAACAAGCTGCATTCTCCGCTCGATGAGCGACTGGAAATCCATGGCATCCAGCGGCTGCTCTCCTCGGTGCGCGCGAATCGCATTCAGGGCGGTCCTGAGAAAGTACTCCGTACTGACGCCGGGAATCTCGACGGGGTATTGGAAAGCCAGAAACACGCCTTCACGTGCCCGATCCTCCGGCGACATATCCAGCAGATTCCTGCCCCGAAAGATGATCTCACCCTGCGTTACCCGATACGTGTCCCTGCCCGCAAGCACCTGGGCCAACGTGCTCTTGCCGGACCCGTTCGGCCCCATGATCGAGTGAATCTCGCCGGCGTTCACGACCAGATCAATCCCCTTGAGGATCTCGTGGCCATCGGTGCTTGCATGGAGGTTTCTAATCTCCAGCATGGGCGATCGCTGTTCTTGCTGACGTATCATCCGACACTCCCTTCAAGGCTGATCTCTAACAGCTTCTGTGCCTCGACCGCAAACTCCATCGGCAACTTACGAAAAACCTCCCTGCAGAAGCCGTTCACGATCATGTTGACCGCGTCTTCCGTCTCGATCCCGCGTTGGTTGCAGTAGAAAAGTTGATCCTCGCCGATCTTCGAAGTCGTGGCCTCGTGTTCCATTTTGGCGGTGTTGTTCTGGACTTCGATGTACGGAAACGTGTGGGCGCCGCACCTGTCGCCCAGCAGCATCGAATCGCACTGCGTATAGTTTCGGGCGCCCGCGGCCCCCTTGTTGATCTTGACCAGGCCGCGGTATGTGTTCTGTCCATGACCGGCCGAGATACCCTTCGACACGATGGTGCTGCGCGTGTTCTTGCCGATGTGGATCATCTTGGTGCCCGTATCGGCCTGCTGTCGGCCCTTGGTCAGGGCAACTGAATAGAACTCACCGACGGAGTTGTCGCCGATCAGGAGGCAGCCCGGGTACTTCCACGTAATCGCCGAGCCGGTCTCCACCTGTGTCCAGGAAATGTGTGAATTACGACCGAGGCATTTGCCGCGCTTTGTGACAAAGTTGTAGATGCCGCCCTTGCCGTCGGCATCGCCTGGATACCAGTTCTGGATCGTCGAGTATTTGATGCTGGCGTCGTCCAGCGCTACGAGTTCGACAACGGCTGCGTGCAGTTGGTTCTCATCACGCATCGGCGCGGTGCATCCCTCGAGATAGCTGACGTGCGCGCCCTCGTCGGCGATGATCAGTGTCCGTTCAAACTGTCCCGTCGAGGCCGCGTTGATCCGGAAGTAGGTGGACAGGTCCATCGGACATCGCACGCCTTTGGGTATGTAGACGAACGAGCCGTCGGTGAAGACCGCCGAGTTGAGCGTGACGAAGTAGTTGTCCGAGTACGGCACCACTGAACCCAGATACTTGCGGACCAGGTCCGGGTAATTCTGCACTGCTTCGGAGAACGAACAGAAGATGATCCCCTTCGCGGCGAGCTTATCCTTGAAGGTCGTCGCCACCGACACGCTGTCGAAGACCGCATCCACCGCGACACCGGTGAGCCTCTTCTGCTCGCCGAGGGGGATGCCCAGCTTCGCGTAGGTCTCCAGCAGCTTGGGATCGACCTCGTCGAGGCTCCCTGGCTGCCTTGTCTGCTTCGGTGCGGAGTAGTACACGATCTTCTGGTAGTCGATGGGCGGATAAGTGACGTTCGACCACGCCGGCTCCTTCAGTGTCAGCCAGTGACGGTACGACTTCAGCCGCCACGTCAGCAGCCAGCCGGGCTCCCCCTTCTTGGCCGAGATGAGACGAATAGTATCCTCATTGAGACCGGGAGGAGCACTGTCCGCCTCGATGTCGGTCACGAAGCCGTGCCGGTACTCCTGGTTGGTCCACTCTTCAATTGTGTTCGACACAGTCATCACAGGTGTCTGGCCTCCGTAGTCACTCCACGCGTCCCATCGCGGACCCGAATCCCTGCCGGGCTGCGCCACGGGCTGACGTAATTCCACTCGGGCTGTGAATGTTCCTGGGCATCTTTCTGGAAGACGCTAAACCGCGAAGCTTGTTCCGCAGCCGCAACCGCTTTTCGCTTTGGGATTGCTGAAGACGAATCCTCCTCCCATCAACCCATCCCGGAAGTCCACGGTCGTCCCGTCGAGATGCACGACGCTCTTTGAGTCACAGATCAGCTCGATGCCGTGTTGAGTCGAGGCTTCGTCCTGATCTGTTTTCTTATCCGTCAAATCAAGACCATAACTGAGGCCGCTACAGCCGCCCTCCTTGACCGCCACGCGCAGGTACAGAGGGGTCTCGGCCTGTTCGCTGTCTCCACTGTCCTGTCGTTGCAGATCAACAAGCCGCTGGACTTCTTTGGCGGCCTTCTCAGTCAAAGTGATCGTCATCAGTCAGACTCCCTATGGCTTCATCTCGCAGGCGGTTCCGCCTAAGGATTCGCCCGTGCGGACACTTCTTGTTTATCAGGGGCGCGCTGGCCCGACATCCACTTCGAATTCGCAACGGGCGTTCCCTTGCGGCATGCTACGCGTGAGGCGGGTTTTCTCCCCGACCAGGCTGTTGATCATGTCGCGCTCCATCTTGCAGAATTCCGCCAGCCCGTCCGACATGCCGTGGTAGGGACACGTGTGCAGTGCCAACTTCAGATTCCCTTCTGAACAGGTTACATCGTTCAATGCGCCGCGCTCACTGAACAGGCCGGCCAAACGGTGCATGCGCTCTTGCGGCGTTCCTTCGCCGACGGCTGGGCGGAGTTGGTGAGCCAGTCGGCGGCCCACGCCTTTGATCGACGCGCGCAACTTCGACCGTCCCTGCTTCTCTGCGATCTCCTGCAACAAGCTCCGAACGAATTCGTCCGTCCGGTTCGCAAAAAGCCGCCGCCCTTGCTCTGAGAGCGAGAAGACGTCGACGGGACGCCCCCGCCTGCCGCGTCGCCTCGCCCGATCCAGCCAGCCCTCGGAGACGAGCCGATCGACCTGTTGCCGCATGGACGTCCTGGCCAGCCCGACCTTCTCGGCCATCTCGGCGAGCGTGACGGGGCTTTGTCGGGCCACCAGGACGACGATCTCCCACTGACGGGAATCGGGCTGTAGTGTCCGGCGCATCGCTGTTCTCCATTCCCCTCGTCCTATCATAAGTGTCGGCTTTGTTTATGTCTATTAAGGCGGTAAAAATAGTGTATATTGATTGCAGTGCGACGAGGCGGGTCCTAGAATCCGGCAGGACGCGGTGGGAAGCCCACACTGTCCCGATTGCGACACAGGCGAGAGTCGAAGCCGTTGCACAGGCTTCGATGAGGCCATGCGACAGAGAGAGTGAGATGATTCCATGGACCCACTGATCAAGATCGCAGAGACCAACGACGTGCCGGCGGGCAGCCGCGTCCGCGTGGACGTCGAAGGACGCACACTGGTTCTCTTCAACATCGACGGCAAGTACTACGCCATCGACGATGCCTGCCCGCACAACGACGCGTCGCTCGCCGAGGGCGATCTGGAGGGCAACGTGATAACGTGTCCCTGGCATGCCGCGCAGTTCGATGTCACCACTGGCGAAGCAATGAGTCCGCCCGCGCCAGGCAACGTGGCCAGCTACAAGGTACACGTGGACGGTGGCGACATCTCGATAGACCTCTCGTAACTCACACCCATCAGGGCACCGCTCGGTTGCCGCGGGGGCGTCGCCGAAGCGTTTGGAATCAAGCTTCTTGGTCTTCCTGGTAGGGTGGCCGCGGAAATCCGGTGTTCCAGGCGATCGAAGTGTGGTAAAAAGGGGCACGCAGATTGCTGAATAACCGGCGCCGTCAGCCTACGATGTACGTACCGTTACCAGACGATTGGCAGGAGGATACAGAATGGACTTGTCAACCAAGTACTTGGGCCTGGAGTTGAAGAACCCGCTGGTGGCCGCGGCCTCGCCGCTGACGAAAAAGGCAAGCTCGGTTCGCGAATTGGAGGACGCCGGTATCGGCGCCGTGGTGATGCACTCGCTGTTCCAAGAGCAGATCGAGCATGAAGATGCAGAGCGTCAGCATTATGCGGAGCATGGTACCGAGAGCTTTGCGGAGGCGACGTCGTATTTTCCCGCTCAAACGGATTTTTACCGGGGGCCCGAGCAATACCTGGAACATCTGACCGCGATCAAAGATGCCGTGGATATTCCGGTGATCGCGAGCCTGAACGGTACCAGCCGCGGCGGGTGGATCGAATACGCGCAAAAGTTGGCGCAGGCCGGCGCCGATGCGTTGGAGTTGAACCTGTATCAGGTCGCCGCCGATCCCACCGTTGATGGTGCTGCGATCGAGGACCGCTATCTCGAGGTCCTGCGCGAGGTGAAGAAGGCGGTGAAGCTGCCCGTGGCTGTCAAGCTCGTGCCCTACTTCAGCTCGCTGGCGCATTTTGCCAAACGGTTGGATGACGCCGGGGCCGACGGATTGGTCCTGTTTAACCGCTTTTACCAGTCCGACATCGACCTGGAGTCGCTGGAGGTGGTGCCCGTCCTCACGCTCAGTTCGCCACACGAGATGCGGCTGCCATTGCGATGGATCGCCATTCTCGATCCCATCGTCGATGCCAGCCTGGCCGCCACCACCGGCGTCTACACGTCGATCGACGTGCTCAAGCTGCTGATGGCGGGGGCGGATGTCACGCAACTGTGCGCCGCACTCCTGCGCAACGGGCCGAGTGCAGTGGGTCACATCCTCGACGGAATGAAGGAATGGATGGCCGAACACCAGTATGAGAGCGTGCAACAGATGCAGGGCAGCATGAATCAGCGGTCCTGCCCTGATCCAACCGCCTTCGAGCGTGGTCAATACATGAAAACGCTGAACTCATACAGCCTGAACATCTAGGTTGATACCTGAGCTGAGGCGGACGGCACGTTCACATTGAGTATCCGCTGTTCTGGCACAAACGGATCGACGACCTCAAGAACGTTCTGCAAGAGGGAAGGAGGTCTCTGTGTGCAGTGTTTCAGAGCGGACGTGGTATCTGCTGGAAAGGATCAAGCAATGGTGCGAAGAGAGAGCGAGACAACGCGGCTGCTAAGCGTGGGTGAACAGGCGCCTGATTTCTCGCTCGAGGATCAGGCCGGCAACCTGGTGACTCTGAGGGAGTTCCGAGGAGGGCGGAATGTCGTGCTGATCTTCTATCCTGGCGACGACACGCCTGGATGTACAAAGCAACTCTGTGCCGTTCGTGACCAGTTCGGGATGTTCCGCGATAACGACACCGCCGTATTCGGGGTTAATCCACAGGATTCCAAATCGCACCAGCGATTCATCAAGGCGTACGATTTTCCCTTCCCCCTGCTCGTGGACCGAGGGAAGAAAGTCGCATCGGCTTACGGATGCAAGGGGATGCTGATGACGAAGCGAACCGTGTACGGCATCAACAAGGAGGGGGCCATTGTGTTCGCCCGCCGTGGCAAGCCCTCCAACGAGGAGATCATCGCTGCATTCAAGGAGTAGTCGGCTTGGCTGACGCCTCGATTCTCGTGATTGGAGAGACGGGAGGATTCAGGCTCGGGACGAACGGGATGGCATGACATGAAATGCCGAAACGAACACGACACACTGGGGAAAGTCAAGGTTCCTCGCGACGCATACTACGGGGCGCAGACGCAGCGGGCGGTGGAGAACTTCGCAGTCAGCGGCCTGAGGCTTCCGGCTGAATTCGTACGAGCGCAGGCAGTTATCAAACGGGCGGCCGCCAAGGCGAACATGACGGCGGGGTCTCTTGAGCGGAAGATTGGGAAGGCGCTGGTCGCTGCGGCCGACGAGATCATGGAGGGGAAGTTCGTCGACCAGTTTGTTGTGGATGTGTTCCAGGCCGGCGCCGGCACCTCGCAGAACATGAACATCAACGAGGTTCTCGCCAATCGTGCCAACGAGCTGCTCGGTGGCGAGAGAGGTGTCTATGATCTGGTTCATCCGAACGATCACGCCAACATGGCTCAATCCACCAACGATACGATTCACGCGGCGATCCACATCGCCGCCGTGTGTGAGATTCATGATCGTCTCTCGCCTGCAGCCGGACGATTGGCTACGGCGCTGGAGAAAAAGGCGGCCGAGTTCGACCACATCATCAAAGCCGGCCGAACCCATCTGCAGGACGCGGCCCCCGTTCGCCTCGGACAGGAGTTCGGTGCATACGCGAGCATGATTCGCCAGGGCCAAAGGCGGATTGAGGCTGCCTGCGATGGTCTCAAACCGCTGTGCATCGGTGGCACTGCCGTGGGCACGGGGCTCAACACCGATCCAGAGTACCGCACGCGCGTTCTCACTCACATCAATGAGGCGACGGGGCATACCTTCACTAGCGCGGACAATCTGTTCGAGGCAATGCAGGGCATGGACGCTGTCGTCGAGATGGCCGGTGCGCTCCGCGTCTTGGTGACCAGCCTCCGCAAGATTGCTGACGACCTGCGGCTCTTGGCCTCCGGTCCGCGTAGTGGCCTGGCCGAGATTCGGCTTCCGGCCGTGCAGCCAGGCTCCTCGATCATGCCCGGCAAGGTCAACCCGGTCATGGCCGAGATGCTGAACATGGTCTGCTTTCACTGCCTGGGGTGTGATGCTGCCATCGTGTCCGCCGCGCAGGCAGGCCAGCTCGAGTTGAACGTCATGATGCCCGTGATCGCCTACAACCTGCTTGAGGAAATCGCCATCCTGGCGGGGGCGATCGAGGCGTTCACTTGCCGTTGCGTGGACGGAATCGAGGCGAATGAAGAGGCGTGCCGGGCAGGTGCGGAACGTAGCCTGGCGCTGGCCACCGCCTTGAATCCGGCGATGGGCTACGACGCAGCCGCAAAGCTGGCACAAGAAGCCCTCAGAACAAACACGTCGATCCGCGAGTTGGCGCGGGCGAAGAAGGTGTTGGATGAGGACCAGTTGGATAAGCTGCTGGACTTGAGGCGCATGACCGAGGATCCTGGATTGACTGGAAACAGGGGCAGTTAGGACTCGCGCATGAATAAGTTGCACATTTCATATGGGTGGTACGGGCATCTTGCCCGTGCGGCTACGGGCGGGACGCCCGTACCACCCTTCGGCATTCGTTGAGTCAATTCAAGCGTACGCCCTAAGGCGGCCCGTTCGGTGTCGTCGACCTCCGCGCTGGCTTGCAGTTGTCCGACCAGGGCGCGGACCAGGG
>JBDRKQ010000057.1:0-27428 GCA_043813895.1 Planctomycetota bacterium | reverse complement strand
CCCGGATATTTCATCAGCCCGAGCAGATTAGCGTATAGAAACGGCCTCTTTGTCCCGTAGACTGGGTGTTTGTCAAGAACATTCAGCCCAGGGCAAGGAGGCCGTTCGATGACGGAGTGTAACCGCAGCACGCTTGGCTTTTCCAGTCTTTCTCGCAAGCGAATTCTCGCCGATTTCAACGGCGGGCATCTCACCTCGGACGCCGGGGCGTTGCTGCTCCGGGAGGCTGATCGTCGAACCGGGCTGCTGGACGCCTTGGCCGCGTGCATCACGGATCCGCGGGATCCAAGCCGGATCGAGCACGACGTGAAGACCCTGCTGGCCCAGCGTGTGTTCGGCATCGCGATGGGCTACGAGGACGGCAACGATCATCAGACACTTCGCCGTGATCCGATCATGCAGATGCTCGCCGGGTTCGCGCCGGACCCGGAGGATCCACTTGCTTCGCCGCCGACACTGTGTCGATTCGAGAACTGGGTGAATCGCCGGTCGCTCGCACGCATGAGTGCCGTGTTCGTGGACCAGTTCATCGCGTCGTACCGCCAACCGCCGAAGGAGATCACCCTCGACTTCGACGCGTCCGACGACGCCGTTTACGGCGACCAGGAAGGAAAGTTCTTTCACGGCTACTACAACCACTACTGCTTCCTGCCGCTCTATGTGTTTTGCGACGGACGGCTACTTTGTGCTTATCTGCGGCCGAGCAAGATCGACGCGGCGAAGCACAGCCGCGGCATCCTCAAGCTGCTGGTTCGGCGCATCCGCAAGGCTTGGCCCAAGACGCGTATCATCTTCCGCGGCGACGCCGGCTTCTGCCGCTGGAAAACCCTGAAATACTGCGACAAACACGACATCGGCTACGTGGTGGGCCTGGCGACGAACGCACGTCTCAAGCCGATCGCTCAGCCGTTTATGGCCGTCGCAGAGCAGGAGTTCAAGGCCGCCGGCGAGAAGCAACGAAACTTCCACGAGTTTATGTACGGCGCGAAGTCGTGGGACCGCGAGCGCCGCGTGATCCTCAAGGCCGAACATCTGTCCAAGGGGGCCAACGCACGGTTCGTCGTGACCAATCTCGACGAAACGCCGAGTGCCATTTACGATGCCATTTACACGCAGCGCGGCGAGATGGAGAATCGCATCAAGGAGCAGCAGCTCTACCTGTTCGCCGACCGAACGAGTTGCAGCAAGTTCGTGGCCAACCAACTCCGCCTGCTGTTGGCGTCGGCGGCGTACGTGTTGATCGAACACCTGCGGCGCGAGGGCTTGAAGGACACGGACCTGGCGGCGGCGCGTGTGGATACGATCCGGCTCAAGCTCTTGAAGGTCGCCGCCCGCGTCGTGGTCAGCGTGCGACGCGTCGTGCTGCATCTGTGCAGCAGCTATCCCTACCGACCCCTTCTCTCACGTCTCGTCGAACGCCTTGTCCCGGGCTGATCCCCTGAAAAACTCGACTTCACGTGTGGGGGTAAGGGGGCCTTACGCGCCGAAGAGGCGGCCGATCTAACCTCACAGCAACATCGGCACAAACATCACCAATCACGGAGCCACGCTGTAACTCATGAAATATGCGGGG
Organism: Planctomycetota bacterium; assembly: GCA_043813895.1. Lineage (GTDB taxonomy): Bacteria > Planctomycetota > Phycisphaerae > UBA1845 > UTPLA1 > CAZTAR01. The sequence goes on along the minus strand of JBDRKQ010000057.1, from coordinate 25,855 downwards.
TAGGCATGTTCACTCGGCATTCGACATGCTTACCCGCGACTACGTCGCGTGAAAGCATGGCACCCAACGTATCGAGATTGCACCCTCGCTTGCGCTTCAGGCTGGTGTGGGCAGACGTCGGCTGCAACGACTGCAGCTCGCTCTGCTACATTCCAAACTGGAGGCCCTTGCGGAATGCCCGCGCGAACAGGCCGTGCAGGCGGGCCAACACGTATGTGCCGTAGTAGAAGAAGCCCATGACTGCGCCCCATGCCAGCAGGGCCAGGCCGACCTGCGCGAGATCGCCTTCCTTGGAGCCCGCCACCATCAGGTCGAACTGCGGCAGGAACCAGTCGAAGAGAATGGCGGCGAACGCGGCGCCGAACGAGACCACGTAGACCGATAGCAGCACAACCAGAAAAGCGTAATGGGCGTGCGTCCGGCCGATAGACTTCAACACATTCATCGGGTTGAGTCCTTGCGTGACCGAACCGAGCGCGATCCCGATCAGGCTCATGGGGATGACAGACGAGACCAAGACCAGGCCGACAATCAAACCCGGCCCGCCCGATGTCAGCATCTCCTTGAAACCGCCCGAGCCCTTCAACAGGTATTCCGTGATGTCACGATCCACGGCGATCGTCGCTACCAGGTAGGACATCAAGGCGTAGTAGCAGGCGAAGACCAGATACGCGATGAAGCTGTTGCCCCACTCCCTCGGAGACCACGCGAGGTTCGGCGGCCGGTCGTTCCTGATGCTTGTGGAGCGGACTACGTCAAGGAACACGTGCGTTGCCACGGCTGAGAAGAAGAATATCTGCGCACCGAAAATGCCCAAGAGAACAAGTGTGACTCCCGAGAGATCGCCTTGTTGCACACCCTCGGCCGTGCCGACCGAAGATTGCGCCATCAGGCGCGTGGCGCCGGTCATGACCGCGACCGGCACAAGACCCGCGGCAATCGCAACGATCGCGGCGGTGATCAGTGAGCCCAGGGCTTGCACCGGATAGGTGAAACACGTCGCCAACTCCGGGTAGAAGCCTCCGGGACCCAGTCCCTGCTTGGCCGCAAGCCGACTTTCCGACACCGCGCTCGAGGCCGAGCGCCCCTTGATCAACGCCGGGATCGGCTCCCAACAGTGCGAGCACAACAAGTCGGCGTATGGGTCTTCCACGTGAACCTGCTTCTTGCAATTGGGGCAGGTGCGAAGGGTCGCTTCGTCCACCCGCTTCTTCTCCTCGGCCGCTCTCGCCTTTGCCAACTCGCGTCTTGAAAGGACGGTGCTCTGTGATTCGAGATCCGCGAAACTGCCCAGGTCCATCCCATCGTCATCAACTTGCCCGCCGATAGCGGCCTGCAACTTGGGGACCTGGAGCGCGCAGTTACACGCGGGACACCTGACGGCCTTTCCCGCGTACTTCTCAGGTACCGAGAGCTTCTGCCGACACCGTGGACATCGAAGCTTCATGAGCAGTTCCCGGCCAGACGCTGTTGGACAACGCACGTTCCGTAGCCGGACGGACGCCGAGACCATCTTACAGTGTTGATACGGTGGGCCGCAAATGCCGGGTGGTTTGACACGGCCGGGGCGAGCAGGAGGGTTGAGACGATTAAGATTGGGGTTGGAACGCTGTGCGGACTTCGGAGAGCAACTGGTCCACCTTGAAAGGCTTGAACAGCACGGCGGTCAGCCCCTCGCGCCTTGCCCGCACGATTGAGTGGTTGGGGTCGTAGCCGAAGCCGGTCATCAAGATCACGGGCACATGCTCGTCTATGTCACGGGCCGCCGCGAACACCTGATAGCCGCTCTTGTTCGGCATCTTGATGTCGGCGAGAACAAGGTCGTATCGCCGACTTTCGAGCATCGCGATCGCCTGGCCGCCGTCCGAAGCGGTCTCGACCTCACATCCCGCCTTGCTCAAGACGCCGCCGACCGTTTCCCGGATAATCTCCTCGTCATCGGCGACCAGCACACGCTTGCCGTCCAGAATCGGGTCTCGTTTGGCGGCCTCAGCGTCGCGGCGCCCGAGGATTCCGGTCGGCGACGTAGCGACCTCCTTCATTGTGGTCTTGATCTCCCCGACGTGATCGCAAATCGCGTTGAGCCGGTGACGCAGATCGTCGTTGCCGATGTACTCTTCCATGAGCGTGCTGGCTTCGGTGATGATGTCGTTCAGCGGGCCGGCGATCTCGACGCGCACGTCTTCCGCGAGTTGTCCAGTTGACTCGTATCGCTCGATGATCAGCAGGTCCAGCATGTTGAGCGAGATCGCGATGTAGCGGGCCAGGATCTCCGCGAATTGCCGGTCGTCCTCGTTGAAGGCGGCCAGGCCGTCCGACTCGACGTCGAACACACCGATCACCCTGTCGTGGAGCCGCAACGGTACGGTCAGTGAGCTTCGAGCCGTTTCGAGCCCCTTGAGATAGCGCGGATCCTTGGACGTGTCGTGACAGATGTAGCTCCGGCCCGTCGCAGCGACGTAGCCGCTGATTCCGTTGTTCTCCGGCACCGCGAAGATATCCAGGTCTCGCGCCCGTTCCGACATTCCGTGTTGCAGGACGATCTCCAGGCGATTGTTCTTCTTGTCTATCAGGAGCACGGCAAAGTTGTCGTACTCCAGAAGCTTGTGCATGTAGCTGAGGATCTTCTGCTCCAACAGCTCGATACGCTCTTCCACGTTCATGCCTGCGATGGCCTCGGCGTCCAATTGAACCATTTCACGGCCCGCAAGGTCGATCGCATCGATCTTCTTCTGAAGACGCCGACTGTACGTCACGTCCCAAACAACCGCCGTGACCTGTGTCACCTCCTCCTTGTGGTTCACCACCGGCGTCACCGTCACGTCGAAATATTGATCGCTTTCCGCTGTCAGGCTGAATCGCCTCGCCCTGTGGTGTGAAGGTTTGCCCTTGTCCTGGTCGCTCGACGCGCCGAAAGTGCGAACGCAGACAGCGCACACCTGGGCGACGAGGTCGTCCGGGTAGCTCTTCATCTTCGGATTCGCCCAGATCAAGCGCCCCTTCGGATCGATGATGCACACGCCCTGGCCGATCGACTCCAGGATCACCGCCGCCTGTTGGTTCATGGCGGCCCGTTCCAGCGCCAGGAAATCACCCTGGTCGCTGACCACGAGATCGAAAGAGCCTTGGCGAAGGGCCACCAACGCCTCGTCGAAAGAACCGACAACGCGGATGTCCGCTTCCGCGGGAAGCTGTGACAGAAGCTCGTCACTGCTCGCTCCCGGCTTTGAAAGCAACAGAATGCGCGGATGTGATACTGCTGTATCCATAGTTTATCTAGCCCTTGCCGCAAGAGTGGAGGCAGGATTGCGTAGAACACCGCGAGCCTCTGTCTCGACGCGGCCCACCTCACCTCCGCAACCGTCTCTTCCCCTACTTCTTCGGCCTAACCATTCTAGCGAGCGCGCTATCCTCGTTACAACAAATCATGCGTTTCTTTCGCGCGACATCATTCTGATCCAAACGCGCCACTCAGAGCTCGTCTGACCAAAGCGCCTTCACCGGAAGCCGCGTCTGGAGCGAGCAGCTCTCTCTTATCGGGCTTTCCGGCGGGTTTCCTCTCCGGTCTTCCAACGGGCCTCTTTTCCCGTCTACCTTCATCAGTCTCTTGCTCGCGATCGCGTTTCTCGCTCCGAAAGCCGGGGCCCGATCGTTCAATCGGCTTCAGGCTATTAATGAGCGGCGCCAGCACGTCCCGGACGAACTCACGCGATGCCCACCCCATGTGGCCTCCGTAGTGCCCTTGCCGTCGCATCTCGGACTTCCACTTGATCTGATGCAGCTTGTCGTACACGGCCGCGTCTTCTTCATCCATTCCCATCGGTTTCTTGAAGCCGACCGCGCCGGCGGCCGCCCCGTGTTGCCGGTCGATCGTGCCGAATAGGCCGGTTCCCAGCACCAGGAAGCCCTTATCGTAGGGGGAGTAGTAGTTGAAGATGCCGTACTCGGTGCGTCGAAGCGCGCAGCGAAGGTCGTGTGTCGGACTGACCGCGGCCGCGAGTAGGATGGCACTGGTCAGCGGCGCGTCTCGCGGCAGGTCTTCGATTGTCAACAGCGCCACCCCCGCGCCGCCCGAGTGCCCTACGAGGTGAACCGGCCGGCCGGGTTGCTGCCGCCGGTATCGCATGATCCGGCGCTTGAGTTGCTGCGCGACGAGGCGATTCCGCTCCAAGTCTGTGAGGTTGATGATCGCCCCCCCGGGCACCGCCGTTCCCCAGTCGAATATCTCGATCGCCCCCTTGAAACCGCCTTCATCCAGCCCACGGGCAATGTTGACGTTCCACACGCTCCGCCCCTCGATCCCAGGCAGAACGATCACCAGCCCGCGCTGCGCCCGCTGCTCCGTCGCAAGATCTTCGACGCTACAACCCGCCTGTAACGCCAGCAGACAGACGAGTGCTGAGATCAACGTCACCGGGCTGGCGGCTCCGCGCGCTCCGATCCTGCTGTGATCGCAAGAAAGCCTCTTCGACGAGGTATCGCTGGCAGCACATCGCAAGGTGGGAGGCGACCAGGCCCAAGAGCCCCCTGCCTTGGCCGGGTGGTACGTTCCCGCACGTCGCAGAACACCCCCCCGGCCAAGGCCGGGGGCTGTTGGGGCGTCAGGAGCGCGACCTGGCGTGGTACAAAGCACGTCGGGCGTGATACCGCCGATTCTCAAATCACTGTACCGGCCGGAGGCCGATGCTCCCCGTTCGCAACCACCCACGCCGTGCGTGAGTGCTTAGGTGCATCAACAGTACCCACGCCAAGTACGACTGTCCAACCGCGATCGCAACGTAAGTCCAAATCGGCAACGGAGGAAACCCGCCGAAGCGGATCAGGACCGTCACGCCCAAGAGGCTCAGTAACGTCCCCGCGAAGATGGCGTAGATGCTTGCCTGCGCCCAGGAGTCGCCAGTGCCCTTGCCCAGCATCGCCCAACTCCCCGCCACGGCCATTGTCGCGATGAACGCGACCCAAACGCCGTAGACATGGCATTTCGACTGCGTCCAGAGAACAAGCCATAGCTCCAACTTTCCCTCGCCGCGATCCGGCGCGATCGAACACAGAGCCGCCACGCCGAGTGCCGTCGCCACCCACAATCCGCACAACAGCAGCAGCCTCAGCCCCAGAGGCAACGACAACATGCGCAGCCCTGTGATTCCGATCACGCCCGCCAGGATGGCCGTCACGAGGAGCCAGGTTTGTCGCGTCACCTCTCCGACAATCCGTTGCCGGTCCGTCGCCGGATTCGCAGATGAGAGTATGGGGGCAGCATGCGCTCCGCCCGCGGATGTGCGAGACGTCGTAGCGGGCGGCATGCCGGACGTCGTGGTCGCCGCGGCATCGTCCGACTGTTGAACAGGCATGCCCATGGCTGACAATGAGTCGGAGGTCATGCTCCCGGTTCCGCCGCCTCCGGCCCAGTGTCCCGAGACCGCGGAAGAGAGGAACCGCAGTCCCGAAAACGAACCCAGCGAGGCGTAGAGACTCAGGGCAACGAGCATCCATGCGAAGGCGGTCGCGACGCTGAATCCGCCGATCCCCAGCGCCTGGTACAACAGGATCATACCCAGCAACACCAACTCGCCCGCCGCCACCCACCGCCAGAGTTCCACATTCTTCCAGCTGACCTCAGGAAGGCTCTTGCCGAATTCGGGGAAGACGACCACTTTCTCCATGCCCGCATGGACGCAGTAGTAGGCCAGCGCGCCCAGCAGAATGGCGACAAGAAAGTGAATCGGCCTCGTGCGCGAAGACGCCGCGCCCACAGCCGTGAGAATCAGCGCGACCGCCCACGTGCATTCCTCACTCCATTGCGAGACAAACTCCGCGACGCCAGAGCCCAGCTTTGGCGCGAGACTGGAAATCGCCGTGTCGTACCACCCGTGTACCGTGCCAAGGCCGGCTAGCGCAACTAAGAGCAACCCAATGATCCCGCGGACCCTCGGAGGGGCAACGCGCGGGGCCGTGTGGACCAGGTAGCCCAGGGCCAGCGACCCTACGACGGCTACCGCCAACGCCAGTCCGCTGCCGAAGATTCCCTCGACGGACTCGGCGAGTGCGGACTCCGTCATCGCGTCTACGCCATACGCCACCAACAGGAACGATGCCGACGTGAGCAAGACGAAGATCGGCCTCGAAGGCAGGAAAGACACGCCGGCGACGAACAACAGACTCAGCCCCCCCCAGCGGCAGAATTCGCCGGTCCAGGGCTCGCCTGCAAACGCCAGCCACCGAGCCCACGTCTCATGGGGCAGCACCGCCGCCAGCGCGCCCGCCACCACGAGTAGGAATCCGATAACATAGCCCGCGACCGCCTTCGAACTCGGCGAATTCCCCGCAGGGCTTGTCGACACCGGGCTCGGCCGATCGGCCGGAAAACACCGCCCGCCAGCGACACTGGTTCCTGTTCCCGAAGGCCGTACCGGCACCAGTTTGACCAACGGCTCGGAACCGGGGCCTCTCCGCGCGCGGAACGAGCCCTCCTCCGTACCGGAACCGACCTTCTCAGCAGGCGCGTCGGACATCTTTCGCCTCAGACCAGGCCATACCCGATCAGAACAGGTATACACTCGAATCGGCAAACAATTTCAATTCCAGCACCTTCATGCGGGTTTCCGGGCAACTCGGACCCCACCGGCACGCCTGCTAACCCCCTTACGACGCTGGTGCGAGAATACGCTGGTGCGAGAATCCTTTCTCGCACCCTCTCAGGACGGGAATCCCTTCCCGCGAGCATCGCAAGACGTGAATCCTGCTGCCGGTGGAGCCGAAAAAGGACTCTCGGCCCAGCGGGCAATCCTCCCGCGCGGCTTGCGTGCTTTCGTAGCGGCCGACGCCCCTGTCGGCCGTGGGGTACCGACGCTGCTTTTGCGTCTTCGCTTGCGCTTCGGGCTGGTGTAAAACGTCCGACACGGGGGTCGGACGCTACGTCTTCCCTCGGGCTGCTACACCTTCGGCCAATCCCTCGGGCCGAGGCTTGTCAGCCATCCGGGACCGCTCATGGGCCAGGCCTCGAGGTACTCGCGGATTCCTGTGACGCTTACCCGATCCACCGCAGCCAGGCGCTCGGAAACACTGCGCGGATGACCAAAGACATCCACGTCGTCGGCCAGTTGCGATAGGCGGTGGTAGGGCGCCTCCGCCTCCGTCGCCAACGCCGTACGCGTACGGTTCTTCACGCGCTGGACTTCTTCCTCGCGAACCCCCGCCGCAATCACCTGATCGATCTCGCCCCGCATCGCCTCCAGCATCCGCTCCGAGTGTTGCGGCTCGCAGAAACCGAAAGCCATCATCATGCCGACGTCGCAGTAGTCGATCCGCACCATCGCGACATGCGGCGACAAGCCGGTCTGAATGATGTTCCAGAAGAAACGAGAATTGTGTCCTCCGAGAACCGCCGCGCAAATGTCGGCCGTTTCTCTCGCCTCGTCCGTTGCCGAAGGGGCGGGATATGCCAACACCAACGCCTGCTGTTTGAAGCGATCGGTCTGCGTGACAAAGGTCCCCGTCGGCGCCGTCGGCGGCGCCACGCGGTCCGGTCGGGCCGTCGATGCCTGCCAGTCGCCGCAGAGCCGCTCCGCCATCTCGATGACGGCGTTTGGTTCGACAGCGCCGGCAACCAGCAGCAACAGGTTCCCGGGATGATAACGCGACCGGAAGTATCCGAAGAGTTGATCCCGCGTCAGGGCCTTGATCGTCTCGACCGTTCCCAGCACCGGCCACGAAAGCGCGTGCCCGGCATACACGTGCTCGTGGATCAGGTCATACACGCGATGGTCGCTCTGATCGTCCGACATGGCGATCTCTTCCAAGATCACCTTCTTCTCCATCTCGAACTCTTCAGCCGGAAACGCCGACCGCATCATGTCTCCGAGTAGTTCAAGTTGCTTCTCCAGGTCCTCGACGGGCACCCACCCGTAGTAGAACGTCCGCTCCTTCGACGTATAGGCGTTGTACATGCTCCCCATGTTGTCGAAATCCAGCGTGATCTCTCGCCAACTTCGTTTGGCCGTACCCTTGAAGCACATGTGTTCCACGAAGTGCGACACGCCGGCAAGGTCCGGCGTTTCGTCTCGCGCGCCGGTCCGGGCCAGGAAACCGGCCGCGGCACTCTGCACGTGCGACATCGGTTCGATGACGATCCGCAGACCGTTCGCCAGCGTATGTTCCACAAAACCGTTCGACTTCATCTTCTGCCAGCCTGTTCAGTACAACCCCTTGTGGCGCCGCCGTCTCGGCGGCGGGTTCACAGGCTTCGGCGCCCGTGCCACAGGTTGTGTTAGGGTGCTTCAATACGCGGTTTTCAATTCCCGCGGACCCAGCGTCAGGATGCACAACTTGTCCCGGCGATAGGTCGCGAGGTACCGTTGGATATCATCCACCGTCACCAGGGACACGCGTTCGTTCTTCTCCGCAAGCGGCACCGGCCGTCCGTAGTGAAACAGGTCGCTGCTCAACTCGGCCATCCGCAATCGCGTGATGTCTCCACGCGTCTGAGACTTGGCGATGATCCCGACCTTCGCCCTTGAAAGCTCCGACTCCGTGACATCCCCCGCCAATCGGTCCAATTCTTGCAGCAGCACCTTGACCGTCTGGTCGCAACGGGCGGGTGTGGTCGACGCGCCGAGAAACGTCATCCCCGCGCCGCGCGGATGCTCATCCCACGCCCCCACCCAATACACCAGGCCCTGCTTCTCGCGGACCTCCGTGAACAACCGTGAACTCATCCCCCCGCTGAGAATCCCCAAGACGACGCGTTCGACTGGGTAGTCATCGCTCGTGACCGCGGCACCCGGCCAACAGATCAGGACGTGCTCCTGTTCCAGGTCCTTGCCGTGATGGTGCACGCCGGGAGAGAACACCACCTTACAAGCGGTCCGACCGTCCTCATCGGTTCGGCCGAATCCGACGAACAACCGTTCGATCTGGTCTCGGGCCAGGTCAACATCCACTGCGCCTGCGACAGCCACTTGAATTCTGACGGCGGCGAACTGCTCTCGCCAGAACGAGACGATGTCGTCCCGTGAGATTCGGTCCAGCGTCTCATTCATCCCCAACTCATGCCTGCCCAGCAAGGGACCATATGCGTGTGGCGCGATGAACTTCCGCGCCAACTCGCCGGGCTCGTCCTCCAGCGCGGTCAGCTCCTGGTGGCCGAGGTCCACCGCCACGCGCACGAACTCCTCCGGAAAGGTCGGGCTTTGCAGCATCTCCGCATGGAGCGAGAGCGCGTCCAAGAGATACTCCGGAAGACAACAGCAGCGAAAGGCGAAGGACTCCCGCCCGACACCGGATGAGCAACTCGCACCGATCGCGTCGAAGGCGTCCGAAAGCCCCTGGGCCGTGTGTTTCAAAGTGCCCTTGCCCAGCGTCTCATCAACAAGCCTGGCTAGGCCCAGCTTGTCCTCCGGCTCTGCAGTTAGGCCGGCCAGTACCCGAATCTCGTAGGCGACCGTACCGCGACCCGCAATCGGCTGTGCGGCGAACTCGATGCCGCATTCCAGGCGCCGGTGGTGATATTGCTCCTCGTGCTTCATCCAGGCGTTATAGCACCTCTTACTCCATCGTGCCACGCCCGGAGTGCGGATGGGGAATCGGCCTTGCCCGGCAGGCCGCAGACGCCCCTCATCTTCTCCCGCCTCCTTCTCCTTTGCCATTCCCCCGCCGGTTGTCTATGCTTCCGGCGCCGGGCGCAGGCGGCGTCCGACATTGGTATCTGGAGGTTTCGCATGGACACGGCTAGATCCATTCTCGAGACCAAGGGTAGCGACGTTAAGACAATCGATCAAAACGCCAGCGCCGGCGAAGCCGCCGACATCATGACTTCCCTGAAAATCGGCGCATTGGTGGTCGTCGACGGCGAGAAGGCCGTCGGCATCCTCACCGAACGCGACATCCTTACCAAGGTCGTCGCGGCCCGGCGATCGCCGGATGAGGCCAAGGTCGCCGACATGATGACCTCCACGATGGCCTGCTGCCGGCGAGATACCTCCATTGCCGAGTGCAGTGCCGCCATGACCGGCAAAGGCATCCGTCACCTGCCGGTGGTTGAGGACGGTCGCCTCTTCGGCCTCATCTCGGCGCGCGACATGATGGCCGCGGAAGTCGCCGCTCAACGCGGAACGATCGAACACCTCGAACGCACCATCGACGACATCGGCGAGTACCTGTACACGAAGACTTAGGCCATCTAACAGGACTTGTGGCACAGGCGTCCCGCCTGTGTTTTCACCGGCTTTGGCGCCGGTGCTACCCAGGATGTGGTTAGTGCAGCTTAATGGGAAACGTAGCGTCCGACCCCCGTGTCGGACGTCGAACACCCACTACCTTCCACGGCCGACAGGGGCGTCGGCCGCTACGAAAACACACAAACCGCTGTAGCCGCGTGCGGTCAGATGTTCTCGACGAGAAGCGTGCCTTTCGATCGCACGCCGCGAACGTGGAGCCGCAGAGACTCCGCAACCTCCGCCGGGGCGCCGACGGACTCAAGCGTCACATCTTCATCCGTCTCGTCCGTTCCGAGGACTTCGATATCGCCGGTGTTGACGATCCGGTCGATGATGCCCTGCCGCAGGCGGACGTCATCCACGCGCATCAGCTCCATTTGATCCGTCACGCGCGTGAGGATGCCCCGATACACGAAGAGTCTCTGCGTGGTCAGCCGGTATCGCCTGCCGAGCACCCAGAGCAGCTCCCCGACAAGAATGCCGACGCCCGCCCCGGCGACGAGCAGGAGAACTGTCTTGAAGAGCCATGATTCCGCGCCGACCCACTTGTAGCTTACGACCAGACAGATCGCAGAGACAACAAGCCAGAGCATCCAGAATCCCCAGAAGGATCGCCACGCGGGCCGTCCCTGCCAAACCTGCCTCTCGTGCTTTGGATCGCGATAGACGTCCGGGCCGTGCTGGGCGTCGCCTGACGGGGCAGCAGCTTTCCGAAGTTCGCTCCCTGCTTCTTTCTCATCGGGTTGGGGCGCGACGGCAGTGCCGCAGTGTCGGCAGTACTGACTGTCATCCTCGATCGGGCGATCGCACTTTGAACAGTTCATGACGGCAGCTCCCGCGTTGCTGTTGTCGTACACGACCGGGATGATATCGCCGCATCAGAGGGCTGTCACGAAATGCGATGCACGGAACGGGGCCGTTGGCAAAACGTGGTTCAGCGTGCCGGAACATCACTCGCCTGGCGGCGCGTCGGCGTCGGTGTTCCGGCTTGTCGGAGACGCGGGGGCGGAGGTGGTTACCGGAAAGCCCAACGACTGATAGAAACCGGCTTCCTCCTCGCTCATAGCCGGCGCGGTCGTCGGCGTCGCTCCGGCTCTTGCGGGTGAAGTGGCCTTGCTGGCATATCCGAGCACCTGAATCTGCCGTTGCATGCGGGCCGCCTGGGGCGGCAAGGCGGGGAAGGTGGGTACGGCCGCCGTTCCAGGCGTGGAAGGTCGACGGAGATCGGGGTCCAACAGGATCGAGACGAGCAGCCAGGCGAACGTCGGGAGAAGAATCAGCGCGAGCCCGAGAAGCAGGCGGTCGATCTGCCAGCGGTGTGTGGGCCGTCCGCGATCCGGCGGCTGCCAGAGAAGACAATGCGGGCATCTCTCGACGCTGAAGTCTTCGAGCCGTTGCTTGCAGGTTGGACAGATCGGTTCGGGTTCGACGCGGTGACGACTCAGCAGAACGGTCACGACGCCAAGCACCCCGCCGGCAATCAACAAGTAGATCATGTACGGGCCTCCGCCGTTGTGGGCCGTATGAGCAAGCGGCATCATGAATCAGTGCAACGCGCGCGGCTCTGATCCGCCTTCTCCTATCGGCCGCGAGCTTGTCGTAGCCAGTCCTTCAAGTTCGCGGCGAGGACTTGGGGGTCTCGGCGCTCGAGGATGAAGGCGGCGATCGCGCCGCTGATCTTCAGGTGATTCATGGCCGTGGCCACCCGCTCCCAAAGGCGGTCCTTCTTCTTATCGCTGTCGGCGAGGAAGAGTTCGGTTACGAGTTCCGAAAGCCGTTCGAGCATGATGGCGTCACGGTTCTCGTAGTACCGCTCGATGATCTTCTTCTGGTGCGGCGTATGGTCGGGCATTCGGTTGGCTCCCGGGGTCGGCTGTGGCGTCCGACCCCCGTGTCGGACGTCGAACACGCGCCACCTGCCACGGCCGACAGACGCGTCGGCCGCTACGTGATAGGGGCGTCGGTTTCAGGGCGGCGCGTCGCTGCACGCATGAGCCTATCCGTCGGCCTGTCGCGGACTCTTGTGTCGGTTGCCGTAGCCGGCGCCCTCGGTTCTGCCGAAGATCATGCGTCCGGCGGAAGTCTGAAGAACGCTCGTCACGGCAATCGTAACGGTCTCACCAATCCTGTTCTTGCCTTGTTCGACGACGATCATGGTGCCGTCGTCGAGGTAGCCGACGCCCTGTCCGGGCTCTTCGCCCGGCTTGATGACCTTGACGCTCATGGATTCACCGGGGAGGACGACGGGTTTCATCGCGTTGGCCAGATCGTTGATGTTGATGATGACGATGCCTCGCAGTTGGGCGACTTTGCTGAGATTGAAATCGTTGGTGGCCACTCGGCCGTTGAGCTCTTCCGCCAGCGAGAGGAGTTTGAGGTCCACCGATTCGGCGGCTTCGACCTTGGGGTACAGCGTGTCGAGCACATGGACGTCCACTTTCTTATTCGTCTGAAGCTTGTGAAGAACGTCCAGGCCTCTTCTGCCGCGGATGCGCTTGAGCTTGTCGCTCGAATCGGCGATCGCCTGAAGCTCGATGAGGACGAACCTCGGAATGATGATCTTCTGATCGATGATGCTGGTGTCGCAGATGTCGGCGATGCGTCCGTCGATGATGACGGACGTATCGAGTATGAGCGGACGTTCTCCCTTGAGCTGTTTGGCGAACTCCACGTACGGGATCACGAAGCGGATATCGTCCTTCGTTTGCAGGATGAAGCTGATGCAGAAGTAGCAGCAGATGATGCCGAGGATGAACTTGACGACCGTGATCGCGGGGTGTTCCTGCTCGCCGACCTCAGTCTGGGTCTCCTTGATAGCGGGTAGACCGTTCGGGCCAAACAGGACCCGGCCTTCGCTGTCCGTCAGCCTTTCGATAGTCTTGCGGTACTCAGGAACGGAAGCGACACTGGCCGGCACGAAGAACGGGATCAGCACGTTGAGGACCAGTGTGAGGCCGTATGTGATAAGCAGGCCGACGGTGAGTCCGAAGAAGAGGCCGGAGAGGGCTTGAAGGGACTTCTTCGGAATCAGAAGGTCGATCGTAATCACGCAAAGGGCCAGCACCAAGGCCCCGAGGATCAGGACGATGCGGAATTGTTCGAGCAGGCCTCCACTTTCAACATAGCTGATCCCGACGACAAGTAGCGCTAGAACAAGAAACGCCCGCAAGATCGTTTGCATCATGATTGAAACTCCGAATGGATGAAGGGTATTGGGCGGCGGATTGGCGGACGGGCATATCGGATGAAAACTGCATGAGACGCCGAATGAACATGTTGACAACCGAGAATGACAGAGAGTTCGCCCAAGGACAGATAGCCCGTCAGTTTATGGAATGCATAGTGTAGTCCATATGCGGAAGGACATGAAGTCGTGGCCTTTGGCCGCCGTGGGGGGATGAGGGGAAAGGGATAAGGGCGAAGGGATGAGGGAGAGGGGAGAAGGATGGGGAATGGGGATCGAGAGGGGATGCCGGTGGTGCAGGCGGCTGTAGCGCTGAGACGCCGATGTTCCCTGTACGGCCGGTGTCAGGGCGACACGAACATGTAGTCGATTCGGAATCCGCCGGGAGCGGCGGCATCCTGAACGAACGTGAACAGGAGCAGCCCGGAACCGGAAGTATCATGGATGTTGTCGCGTCGGCAGTCGAAGTCCACACCGTTGAGCAGCACGAGCCCTTCGGCGGTTCCCTCGGTCGGTTCGGCTTCAAGCGGGTCGCCGAGCGGTGCGGACGAGAAGTAGACACCACGCACGAGGGCACGGGGATCGGTGATATCGATGTTTGGATCCCGCTCGTTCTCATTGAGGAGTCGAACCAACTCGTCGCCTCCGACCGAGAACGTCTTTCGGCACGGTTGGGCGACTTGGGCGCTCGCGGTATTACCCTCGAGGCGGAGTTGGCCGAAACCCGTCGGGATCGTCTCCTGGTCGAATTGGTCATAGGCTCCGTACGTGAAAATCGCACGGTGAGGCGTGTTGTTGATGAAGCCGACCTGAATCGCGCTCGGCACCGGCTCCACCGAGCCCGCTACGAAGACCCCGGCCGGAGCGGCAATGTTGAGAACCGAGCCGGCGGTACACGAAGCGAGAAAGACGGCGATCATGGCAAGGCCGCCGAATACCGAACGCAGGCTTATAGGACGTTTTCCAGTCATCTTTGAGGTACTCACTTGGCGAGGCGAACGGCGATTCCCGAACCGAAGACGCACGGCCGGCTCCGCGGTTTGGGCGTACTCTAGGAATCGGCAGGGTGGGGGTGGGGGCGACAGCAGAATCCGGTCGCCACATCCCGAATCGGACCGCGATTACAGGCCTGCAAGGTGTCTGTCGATCACCGCCCCGAACTCGTCGGCGGTCTGATACCCGCGAACCATCTCGCCGTCGATGAAGAACGTCGGCGTGCTGTCTGCGCCAAGCGCGAACCCGGAGTCCACATCCTGCTGCACGCGCGCGATTTTGGACTCACCGTCCAGGCAGTCGTCGAACGCGGCGCGCTCGATCCCGAGGGCCGTGGCGTGTTCCTTGAGCGCGCTCTCCGACAGATCGCCCCGGTTCTCGAACAGCCGTTCACGGTAATCGAAGTACCGTCCCTGATCGGCGGCACACTCCACTGCGCAGGCCGGGAGCACTTGTGCCGAATCACCCATCGAGAGAAGACTCCGGAATACCCACCGAACCTGGCCCGTATCGACGTATCGCGCTTCGAGTGTTGCGAACTCGTCTCTGGCGAAGAGCCCGCACCAATGGCAGGAAAACGAGGAATACTCCACGACGGTGACCGGGGCGTTGGCGTTTCCCAGGACGTGGTCCGAATCGAGGATGATCGGCACCGGGGCGCTCGGAATGGGAAACAAGGTATCGCAGCCCGAAATGCCTGACGCGGAGACGATTGCGCAGACAGTAATAACGGCAACACGGATGCAGACGGGCGAAAGCTCAATAGGGCGTCGGGCTTCGCGGGCGGACGGTTTGGTGCGCACGGCTTCTGCCTCTCCTCGCCCCAGGTGGATCGGATGTGTCGGACTGTGTGTGACGGACGCTACTGATCCGTCAGGTGCCGGTCAATGATATCGGCAAGGTCTTCGGCGGACTGAAAACCGGACACAAGCTCGTCATCGACGAAGAACGCCGGGAGAGCGCCGACGCCGAGAGCAGTCGCGGAGTTCACGTCCTGCTGAATGCGTGTGGCCTTGCTCTGGCCTGCGAAACAGGCGTCGAACTCTGTCGTGTCAAGGCCGAGCGCATTGGCATGGTCCTGAAGCGTGGCGTCCGAGAGGAGCGTGGCGCCCTGGGCATCGGTCGTGTCAAACGCCAAGTCCCGGTAGTCAAAATACGCATCCTGATCGTCAGCGCACTCGGCTGCCGTTGCGGCGCGTTCCGCCTGGGCGGAGCCGCCGGTGGAAGACTGTCTGAACACCCACCGCACGAGTCCACTGTCGATGTATTGCTCCTTGAGGCTTTGGAACTCGGACCGCACAAACTTTCCGCAATCACCGTTGGAGAAGTTTTCGTATTGCACAATCGTGAGCGGCGCATTGGGATCGCCAAGAATGTGATCGGAGTTCAGGACAAAAGGTCGTGGCGAGCCGCCGCGCTGTTTGCTGACGCCACCGGTGCTGGGCTCCGGTATCGGCAACGAGATGCAGCCGGTCCCGTCCATGCCACAGGCCATGAACAACATTGCGAAGAGGCCCATCGACGCGACGTACGATCGTCGTCGAGAGCGTATCCGGTTGTGTGTGAAGACGGGCTTGCTTTGCATCTCTTCTAATCCCCCCTTGGTCAGTCGGGCATTGCCCCGCGGCTGCAATGTACGGATACGGCCACGAATCCGGCGCGCCCCACGGCTTCGGCTGACCGGCGTCGGGCGATCTTGACCGGGATAGGCTCCCCACGTAGCCGCCCCGTTCGTACAAATCCCCTGGTGCTGATTCTAGGATCGGCAGGAGGCATTCTCAAGGTGTGGCGATGCGCGGCCTTCGTCCGCGAGAAAGGGACCAAGGGATTAGGGGACCAAGGGATTGAGGGGCCGACTGCAATGACTTCGGCCGCAACCGAGGTGTGGCACAGGCACCAAAGCCTGTGATCCTCTTGATATGACCGGCGAGACGCCGGTGCTCCCCAAGGTTCTGGTACCACATGGCCGGCACCGCGTAGAGTTCTGACACAGCTACTTAGCGGACGCAAACGCCGGCCATTTGCGTTTGACCGGTCATTCGCGTTTGACAAGCGGGCTGCTGGAGTCGAACAATCATGCGGGGAGAAGTTCTCAGTGTCCGTCGCGTCTTTGATCGCACCAGCGAAAAGTGATGCGGCGGTGCTAAAGCGAGGGGGTCAAGATCGTGATTCGCAAGCAGTTCCGCAGCCACCATCGTTGTGAGCGTTCGTGGCGCCGTTGGGCGCCGCTGGTCTCGGTCGCACTGGCCGCCGCCGGGTGTTCCGGGTCGGCTATCCTGTACGGCACGCTGCCCATTCCCGAGGGGCCGGCCGGATCCTTGGATCTCGCGGTGGCGGTCGTACAACCGGGCGGACCGGTGACGGCCTCTCCAGGCGCGGAGGCGGTCATTCAGTGGGCGGACATGGCGAGCGTTTTCGGCACGACGGTTCGCGTGACCGCCCAACGTCAGAACGCCCTGGCAGAGGACGTCGGCGATCCGATCGAGTTAATCGGCGACGGCACGCCAGGCAGTGGGCGCGACGCACTAGCGGACGGCGATTCGGACGTCTTCATCTGGGATATCACGGGCGTTCGAGTCGGCGACTACGTCATCGCCGTCACGATCGAAGCGCCGGACGGCACGACGGCAACAGCGGTATCTCGCGATGAGGATCGCGGAACGACGGGCGTGCTCACCATCATCACCGCTTTGGAAGTGCCGACGCTGGCTTTCGACGCGCCGGGCGCGGCCGACGAGACCGTCACGGTGGGCGACGTGTTCAACATCACTTGGACCGACAACGGCGACGTGAACGCCGAAGCCCTGCTCGTGCTGGCCCTGGACACCGACGACGACCACGAGAGCGGAAACGAGATCATCCTCCTTCAGGATGAGCCCCTCAGCACCAATGCCGACAGCGGCCAGTTCACGTTCGCATTCATCGATGCGGAGGGCGGCGCCGTGCCGTTCGATACGTACACGGTTTTCGCCATTCTCGATGACAATGCCAACGATCCTGTCACCGTCGAGGCCGAAGGCCAGTTGATCGTCGCACCGTAGTCACCTGCTTCAGATAGCCTGTGCCACTGGCGGCTTGCCCGCCAGTGTTTTGTGCCACACTTTGGCTGCGGCCGGAGGTCGCGCTTGCCATAATGGCGAGATAGCCTCCTGGACAGACTACTCCTTTGACGCCTCGCCTTGCTCCTCCACTGTCAGCTTGAGCGCCTGCCGCATCGTTTTCTCATGCGCTTACTCTTGCCGCAACGAAGCCATGCCATGCGAACGAGGCTAGAGCTCCGTCACGCGTCCTGTGAGGGATACAAGGGTAAGATGGGTGCCACTGGCGGCTTGCCCGCCAGTGCGGCACGGGCTGCTGGGCCGCCCACCGCGGCTATTCCGCCTTCTTGCGAAGCAGCTTCAGGGCGCGCCTGATTACGGGGTCATCCCGCTGGAATTCGGAGGATTTCGCTTTGACGAGGATGTCCGGCTTGATGCCCTTGCCCTCGAAGCACGTGCCGTCCGGCAGCATCGCCTTCCAGGATGGGATGAAGACCTCCACGCCGTTGTCGAGCTTGTGCGACTTCGGGTTGCCGCTGCTGCCAAATGTCCTCTCGCCCACGAGGGTCACGTTTTCGCCCTGCTTCATCATCAGTACAAAAGCCTCACAACTGCTCATGATGCCCGGCCCGATCAAGACCGCGACCGGCTTGTCGAATTGCTTGGACTTCTCCGTGTTCCCTGTCAAAGTTCGCTTGGAGACCTTGGAGAAACCCGTCTTGGCGTCCGGGTCTCGATAGACGTGCTCGGCGTACACCTTCTCGCCGCGGACGAACCATGCGGCAATGGGCATGGCCAAAGGCTCGGCGCCGCCGCCGTTCGGACGCAGGTCGAGGATCAGAGCCTTGCAGTCTCTATACTCCGCCAGGACACCCTGCACCACCTCGAGTTCGCCGGCGTTCTGGTGCGACAGGTTCGTGACCATGATGTACCCGACGTCGTCGTCGGTGCGGGCGGTATGGACGGAGTCGTTTCGCTTCGTCAGCCCCGGAAGAACCGCTTTGATTCCGTCCATCGTGAAGTTGGCGGTGATGTTCCGGCGGAACGTTCCGGTCGTATCGTCACGGTAAACGAGCCACATATGCATGTCCTGGGCGGCCGAGAGCATCTTCGCCACGCGCTTCACCCACGACCGCGTGCTCTTGGCCGACGCGATCTTCTTGCCGTGCTTCTTCTCGAGAGAGTCCCAGTTGATACCGCGAAGCTCCCGGTAGGAGTAGTGATCGCGCAATGCCTTCATAAGCTGCTTGAGACATCGCTTGTTGAGCTTCTTCTGCTCGGCCTTGCTCAGCTTCTGTGTGGTTGCGGCCGTGGAAAAGCTCCACGGCACGGGCTCCACAGGCGTGCCGTCCGCACCGCGGAAGTTCTGCGCGGCGGGGCAGTTCACGGAGAGCCGGTAGTCGTGATCGGGTTTGAGCTTGACCTTGGCGACGAGGGTTGTGTCGTTGATCCATTTCGGTTTGCCGATGATGTTCGGGAAATTCGGCCCGCCGCCGCAGAGCGAAAAGCCTCCCGTTTGCATCGGACGGTCGAACACGACACGCATCTCCTTCACGCCGGGATCAACGTCGGTCGCGTCGTTCTCGGGGACCATCTCGACGATCTGCGGCGTGTGCGCCGATTCGGGTTCGCCGGATGTCGAGAACTTCCACGGCACCGGTTCGAGCGGCGTTCCGTCCACACTACGGAAGTTCGTCGCACCCTGGCAATTCAACGAGAGAACATAGTCGTGGCCGGGCTTGAGCCGGACCTTCATCACGAGGGTGGTCTTGTTGACCCACTTCGGCGGCTTGACGACCTCGGGGAACTTCGGCCCGCCGCCGCATATTGAGAACCCTCCCGTATCCATCTTGCGATCGAAGACGACGCGCAACTCGCTGGTGGTCGGATCGACGTTCGTGTCGCCGTTTTCGGGAAACACTCCGACCACCTTTGGCGCGTCGGCCAGGGCCGTTGTTGTTGCGAGGGCGAACAACGCGATCGCCAGTGCCGCGAGACGAGAGTGTTGGTCTTGTTTGCGCATGTCTGTCAACTCCTGAACATACTTCCTCCGGATCGGTCGCGATTATAACCGCATCTTATGCGCCGCCCAACGAGCGTAGTGCGGGCGTCTTTCATGCCTGTCTACCGCGAGGGAAGCGACCCGTTGCACCGCGGCGCTCCAAAATGCCTGCGGTTTTGTAATGTACGATGCAGGCGTGCAGCTGGTACAGTAAGCGTCCCACACGGCAGCACACGGTTTCCCGCTTGGCGGAGGCATACCTGCGATGAACGATTCGCGTCACAATCCTAAGCGCGGCGTCCTCGTCGGCTGGATCATCTCACACCCCAAGACGACGATGGCATTTATTGTGCTCCTGCTGATGGTGCTCTGCCTATGGGCAGTCGACGGCATCGCCCAGCGGCGGCTGGATCGCCTGATTGCGGCAATCCGCGCGAAGGGCGAGCCTGCCTCAGTGGAGGACCTCAACGCGGCCATTCCCCACATTCCGGATGAAGAGAACATGGCCGTGCCGCTGATGGCCCACGCCGAGGCGATCAGCGGTTTTCGACTGTCCGAAGATATGCGCAGGCTCCTACCGATCCTGGGTACATCGCGAGAAGATATCCCAACAGGGCAGCACCTTTCAGCTCAACAACTCGAGTCAGCCCGCCTCTATCTTGGTGGGGTGGCCGAGGCGCTGGTCGGTGCCCACCGATCGCTCGAACGCGAAGGCGGATGCATCGAGATGACATGGACGACGCCTGCAATCAACGCGAGCTTCATCGGATTCTCGGCGTTTCGACAGTTGGAGAAGGCGCTGGTGCTGGAGGCCTGGCTCGCCGCGGAGGAAGGCGACAGCGAGCGGGCCGCTCAGATCATTCACGAGGTGCTGCACGCGGAGTCGGTCCTTGATTGTCAATCCTCCACGATCGCCGCACTGGTCCAGATTGGTGTCCGCGCGCTGGCCGAGAGTCAGATAGAGCGGACGATCAACCTATGCACATTGAACGGCGCCTCGTTGGAGGCTCTGCAGAATCGCCTCGCAGAACTCGAAGGGACCCCGGACATAAAGCGGGCCATGCTGGCGGAGCGCGCTTCCTTTATTGATATGGCGGAATGGCTGCGTTCGGGGGAGCCAGGCGACGTGGCCGATACGCTCGGGGCGCCTGCGACGCTGCCAAGTGTGTGGCGGTATGTGCCCATCTTGCCGGTGAAGGATGAGGCCGACGCCGTGGAGATCCTTACGACGATGATCGATGCCATCATGGGACCAACGGCTGAAACGATCGAACGTATTGATGCCGCTCAAGCCAATACACCGACTGCCGCTGGGTATTGCCTCGTCTCCAACATGTCCACGATGATGATGCCGAGCCTGTCACGGGCTGTGAAACTCTGGGTCCGTGGCGAGGGAACAAACCGGGCCATGCAGGCCGCGATCGCGTGCGAGCGATATCGCCTGGCAAGCGGTGACTGGCCGGCGGGCCTGGAAGCACTCGTGCCAGCCTATCTCGATGCGGTGCCGGTCGACCCATTCGATGGCAAAGCCATCCGCTATGCGCGCATCCCCGAGGGCATCAAGGTGTGGACTATCGGCGAGGACATGACAGACAACGACGGCGACGTGCGACGACTCGATCCGCCCAAAGGCAGTGCCCAATCGACCGATCATGGTTGGGTGTTGCTGAACCCGGAGTTGCGCGGACGGGAGGCGGTGGGGGAGGAGAATAGTGAATAGCGAATGGCGAAAGGGGGGAAGAGGGAGAAGGACGAAGGGATGAGGGAGGCCGAAGTGCGGTAGCGTAACCGGCGACTTGGGTTATCATGGAGCGAGTTTCTGGGGGCATATCGGTAAGGCAGGAGGACCGGTCATGGCCATGACTTTTCCCTGTTCGGCGTGCGGGCAGACGATCTCGGCGGAGGTTCCGCCCGGGACGCAGGTGCAGTGCCCGCTGTGCGGCGCGGTGGTGGCGGTGCCCGGTGCGACGCCGCCAACGTCACCGGAGGCCGCGAGGCTTCAGACCTTTCAACCGCAGCCGTCGAGCCAGGGCATGGCGATCGGCGCGCTGGTCTGCGGGGTTCTGGGCGTCATCGGATGCCCGCCGATCGGCATCGTCGGGATCATCCTGGGGATCATTGCGCTGAACCGCGCAAGCGCTCATCCGGCCCGATACGGCGGTCGGGGCTTGGCGATCGCCGGCATCTGTGTCGGCGGGGCCAGCATCTTCACCACGGCGCTGCTTGTTTCAATATTCCTTCCGTCGCTGTCCCGCGCACGAGAGCTGTCCAAGCGAACGGTGTGCATGGCCAACATGCGGGGCCTCGGTCAGGCGATGTACATCTACGCCCAGGACGACCCGGGGACGTTTCCCGCAATCGGAAAGCGGCGCAAGGCGAACGACGGCGCGTTTCTGCTGTACGACCCGGCCACCCGGACCGCGCCGCCGGCGAACGACGCGCTGCCGTCGCCGACCGTCGACCTGTGGGTACTGACGCGAGACAACTACACGACCCCTAAACACTTCATCTGCCCCAGCTCGGCGGATGTTCTCGACCCCGTTCTCGATCCCACCCTATATTACGACTTCGCGGGCGCGCAGAACCTGAGCTACGCGTACCATTTCCAGCACGACCCGAATCGGCGCGTGTTGGGCACTTCTTCCGAGCCGACCTTTCCGTTGTTGGGCGACGCGAATCCCTACATCAAAGGAGGCGTGCCGTCGAGTGCGTTCGCCGCGGATCGGCAGTCGAGCTTCAACGGCAACAGCGCGAACCACACGAACCGTGAGGGACAGAACGTCCTTTTTCAGGACGGGCACGTGTCGTTCGAGAATGGGCCGGACGTCGGGCTCTCAGGAGTGAGCACGCTGGCGAACTCGCGGCAGAAGGATAACTGCTACACAACGCACGATGCCGGGGGACAGATCGATCCCGGCTCCGCCGCCCCGAGTGCTTCCGGAACAAGAGGCGTTTGTAATCTGGGTGACAAATCGGACGCGTGCCTGATTCCGTAACCACGCGAACATCCGACACCGGTGTTGGACATCGAATGTAGCGCCCGACCCCCGTGTCGGACGTTCACACCAGTCCGAAGTGCAAGCGAGGGTACGATTGTTGCGTTGCTCCGCCGCGGCTGACGACGAACGCCAACCCCGCTCCCACGGCCGACAGGGGCGTCGGCCGCCACAAGAGTGTGCAAGCCTGCTGTAGTCCTCGTCCGGCCTGCCGTCCAACAAGGGGGCGGTCCGAATTGCGCACTGCGGCCGCGACACGTCCGGTAACCCCAAGCATGATTGACATACCGTAGTAGAATGCCTTAGAATGGTGTGGCGCGAGAGATGGGGAAAACTTGCGCCGGGGGAACGGCGCTGTCCATTCATTTTTTCATGCTAGATGTTCTGTCCCTGTGATCAGCGCGGACCGTGTGATAGGAAACCGAGGAGAGCAACAATGATTCGTTTGAGTAAGTCAATCTTGGCAGTCGGTACGTTTGCGCTGTGTTTGGCGTCAGTCTTGCTGATCGCCTCCTGCGCGCAAAGCATTGGCATGAAGATCCCGGATGCGAACGGCGATGCTGCGATCTCCGAAGGCAGAGCCAATGCCGCGCGGATGCTCGTGCAGGGCTCCACCTTTTCGGTGGACTTGCTTCAGTTCACCGGCGGTCCCGGCCAGGATCGGTGCTATCCGTTCGGTGATATTGTCCAAGGCTTCGTCAGGTGGCCGTCACGGCTTCTCGCACCCGTGACTATTACCTCGGACTTCAAGAAGAGCGAGTACGATCTGCTCGCGCCTTCCATCTCGGGCGAAACCGATTACGTGCTGTCCGTGCGCGTCGCCTATCCAAGGAGCGACCCGCACTTCACACAGGTGGAGTTCAACTTCCGCGCCGTCAGCCCGTTCGAGACGAACCACGTCGCGGGGGGGAGCCAGCCGCACTATCTCAAACACGAGGCCGACTATACGTCTAACGACGTCAACCCGGCGGATCGCAGCCTCATCGATCTTGCGGGCGGCGACTTCGCGATCGTTGTCATCGGGCTGGAGTTTGAAAACCTCGCCGGCCATTGCGGACCCAGCACCAAGGCCTACATGAACGGCCTCGGCTCGACGGGCTGGGTTGCTTTCATGCGTGACAACGCCCACCTCAGCGGACGCTTCTATGCCATCCGGGGAGGTTTGACCGGCGCGCCGCGGGCGCTGACCGACACACCCCCCCCGAACGACGACGGCGATTATCAGTCGGTGCAGGTCCGCGGTGACAAGTTCGACGTGAACAGCGAAAACCCGGGTCAGCTCGTGGGCTCATTGATCCCGCCGCCGGAAATTCGCCTCTGTCCGCCGCCGGGTCCGCCGTACTCCCCGACGGAGCACTATGCCCTTCTGGATTTCTCCAACCGAGACGAGTTTGCCGCGCCGCTGCCTGGCCGTGGCGGGTTCGTGTTCGTGATGCGTAACACCGCGTTTGCCAACAATAACAAGGTTGTGCTCGATCCGGCCGCGAATCCCGGCAACCCGCCGGCAGGCGGCAACAAGATCAGTGCTCCCGGTTCGGGTTACGACGAGCCGGCCCTGCACGCGGCCGGCCTGATCAACCATCCGGGCGCGACGGACTATTCGACGCCGCCCGGCCCGCAAGGCGTGCATGAGATCGCCGTCTCGGTTTTCTTCATTCATACGTGGGAGGAATGTCGCGAGCCGCTGACGGTCGAATACGTGTGCAGCGCCGAGACCGACCCGTTTCCGAATGGCATGGATCGGTGGGTCATCCACAACCCCAACCCGTTCGATGTGCTCGTCAGCTGGGAAGTGGTGATTCCCCCCCAGACCGGCGGCATGACGGTGCCCCCTGGCGACACCGTGCTCGAGACGGAGACAATCTGGGGCCCGGCAAGCAGCCTGACTATCTCCTGGGATTGGGGCACTGGAGTCATGAGCGCCTCCGCACCGTGGGGGCCCCAGGCCATTTGCCCGCCGGGGCCGTAAAGGCTGCTGGCTGTGTGGCGACTTCACGGCGGCGTGAGGAGCATTCAACCTCAAGATGTATGGCCGCTCACTCACCGTGCCGGGATGAAGATCTCCGATACGCCCGTGGCCCAGTTCGGGCGCGCACGGGTTTGGGCTCGGGCTCGGACGTGGGCTTCTTGGACTACCCCATCTCACGCCACACGGCATTCCAACCTGCGAATCCGACACGAGCACGGGCGGGCGTGCGGCCTCTCGTGCCCGTCAAAGGACTGCCCCATCGAAGAGGCAGCGTCGGTCAAACCGCGATCGAGGAAAACGCGAGGATGGAGTGACTGGCAGCCGGACGAAGCATTCATCATGTAAACTCCTGTCGCAGATCTGACCATCCAGCAGAGATTAGTTTCCGTGGCGTAAACATTGTCCGACTGACTAATCTCCTGGCGATGTGCAGGTTCTTGAAGTCTGGGGCGATCTCACCCAGAAGATTCCGATAGTTTGAGGATATAATGCCTCAGCGCATGCGTTGAGCGAGATGTGCGAATGTTGAGATTACATCAAGTAAACTCAGGCTTGACATCTGCATCCACTCTTGTAGAATCAACTCAAATGGCCCTGGTGCAGATCAATCATGTCGATGTCCCTCAAGACCTTCAGCACGCCCTCGGACGTGTTGACCCGGGAACTCGCATGTTCCGCAGATTCGGTAGCCGCGAAGAGTTCCCCACTTGGTTCGACGCGGCCTGCGAGGCGTGCCGGCCGGAGGGAGGGGTCTCGCCAGGCGTGCTGGGCCTCTACGCAAACGTCTCCCGGGCAGGGGTCCACAAGCGTATGAAAGAAGGTGGGGTGACCGCATTCCTCTTCCACCTGACGGACGGGGACGAGACGGTGGCCCAGGCTCTGGAAAGACTCGCGAAGGTCGGGGTCGGGGTCCGACCCTACACGATCATCCCGCTGGCAGAGTGCCGGCAGTGGGCTGCGTTGCTCCAGGCCAGACGACATGGCAAGAGACCCGAGGCGGAGGCCGCGCGTCAGGCTTCCGAAGCCGGTGAAACCACGGAGCGGACGTGGCGCCAGTGGTAGCGTCGCGGGCACCTGGCCTAGTGCTCCGTCACGCCTCGCGTGAGGATTGTGGCGACAGCTTGGGTGCCACTGGCGGCTGGCCCGCCAGTGCCTCGCAGTGGATGAGAAGCGATATCACACTGGCGGGCCAGCCGCCAGTGGCACCCCGCCTTTCAGGCGTGGCCGAACACGAGAGCCGGGTGAGGGCAACCGTAGCGGCCGACGCCCCCGTCGGCCGTTGCCGGCCGACAGTTTCCCACGGCCCACAGGGGTGTCGCCCGCTACAGTTGGATTGTGATTGGTCTAGCCCCCGATTGTGAGCACCCCAGACAAACCGAAGTGCTCTCTCGTATCCGGGTAGCACGCGCTTGTCTCGAGACGCGAACCGCTTGGTAGCCACTGGTGCGGGTTTGAGGCC
>JBDRKQ010000056.1:0-17795 GCA_043813895.1 Planctomycetota bacterium | reverse complement strand
ACCGGATTCGGCGCGCACAGCCTGCCCTGCCCGGCACTGCAAACCGGCCTGAGCGTCAGCCCCACGAGCAACTTCGACTCGAGCGGCGACGTCGGCGGTCCTTTCACGCCCGACAACAAGATCTACACCCTGGAGAACCTCAGTGCCTACAGCATCGGCTACAGCGTGGCCAAGAGCGAGGCCTGGGTGTCACTCAGCGACACGGCCGGCACCCTGAATCCTTCGCAGACGACCCAGGTGACGGTATCGATCAACTCCAGCGCCAACTCGCTTCCGGTCGGTCGCTACGATGACACAGTCACGTTTACCAACACGACGGACGGTATTGGTAATACCGCGCGACAAGTCGATCTGGCCGTCGGCATACCGGATAACTGTGCCAGCGCGATCACGGCGTGCCCCGGCAGCTACAGCGACACGACCGTCGGCATGACCAACGACGGTTCCGCGAGTTGCGGAGACACGAACACATCGCCCGATATGTGGTACAGCTACACCCCGGGATCCAATGGAACGGCCACTTTCAGCATGTGCACGGGAACGAGCTACGACGCGGCGATGTCGATCCACTCAGGCTGTCCCGGCACGACCGCAAATGAACTCGCTTGCGACGACGACACGTGCAGTTCCGGCGGCCCGCCGGAGATCACAATGAGCGTAACGGCAGGCAATACCTACCTGATCCGCGTGACTGGCTGGAGCGACTCTGCCGGTAGCTTCACTCTCCAGATCACCGGACCGGACTGCGGGCTGGATGCACTGTCGATCGGCTTCCCCGGCGGACTGCCGGAGGTGATCGCACCCGGCGTGGCGACCCCGTTCTCCGTCAGCATCGAAGACGGAACTGAGGCGTACGTTCTCGGGACCGGCACGCTGCACTATCGTTACGATGGCGGCACGTTCCAGACGGCCTCACTGATTCCGCTCGGAGGGGATCTTTACGAGGCGACACTCCCACCGGCCACGTGTACGGCAACGCCTGAGTTCTACATCAGCGCCCAGGGTGATTTGGGATCGACGATCACGTCGCCCAGTGACGCCCCGAGCAGCGTGTTCGCGGCCGCCGTCGGCACACTGACAACGGTGATGTCCGATGACTTCGAAACGGATCAGGGTTGGGTCGCCACGAACCTCGGCGCGACGAGCGGTGATTGGCAGCGTGGCGTACCGGTGAACGACGCAAGCTGGGACTACGACCCCGTTTCTGATTCCGACGGCAGCGGCCAGTGCTATCTCACCCAGAACGAGATGGGCAACACGGACGTGGATGACGGCGCGGTCCGCCTGGCCTCGCCTGTCATTGACATGTCGGGCGGCAACATCACCATCAGCTACGACTACTACCTGCGTCTGACAAACACCGACGGCACAGACATGCTGCTCGTGGAGATCAGCAGTAACGGCGCCGCCGGTCCATGGACCGAGATTGCCAGGCACGATACCGACGGCGGAACGGGCTGGCGATCCCGCGCGATCACCCAGGGCGACCTCGACACGGCCGGCGTCACGCTGACTTCGAACATGATGTTGCGGTTCACCGCCAATGACACCGGCACCGCAAGCATCAACGAGTCCGGTCTGGATGCGTTCCTGGTAACGGGCTTCACGTGCGAGGAAACGTGCATCGCCGACGGCGATATGGACGGTGTGGGCGGCTGCAACGGCAACGACATCCAACTTTTCGTCGAGGGGCTTATCGGGACTCTCGCCTGGGAGGTTGAATGCCGCGGCGACTTCGCCGCGCCGTTTGGAACGCTTGAGGCGAACGACATCGACGGTATGGTCTCGGCGTTGCTCAGCGGTTCTTGATCCCTTGAACCGTTGGCCACGAATCGTGTTTCTCACGAGCGCTCCCGACGGAATCGTCGGGAGCGCTCGTTGCGTTTGGAGAATGCCCTTTGCCTCACGGTGGTTGGCTACTCCCATCCGTTAATCGCTTGCCCTGGCAGGAACGGGAGAAAAACCGCGACGGGGACTGCAACATGGAGGAACGTATCAAGGAGTGCATCAAACCGCTTTGGCTGACGCGTGGGTGCAGATCGCCAGTCGCCCCTCTTGCCGCCGGCAAGCCTGATTGAAGTCAGACACCGGCAATGATCCTTTTCTTCCAACGACCTGGTGACATCTGATACGGTTTCAACAGACTCACCAGCTTCTTGCTCGGACGCGTAGTTGTGTAGAGCCCGTTCCTCCAGGATGCCGTCTTGGTCCAGCCCATTGCATCAGAAACGGCGCTCGCCTCCCCAAACGTCAGCGCGTACGTGACTGCTCGTTCCGGCTCTTGTACGTACCACACATAGGCAATGAGCAGGTCCCGAATCCGTCTGTACTTGCGATCCACGCTGAATGTCGCTGTGGAAGCTGCTTTCATCTGAATCGGACGCGCGGCAAACTCGCTGACTTGGCTCCCCAGATCGGCGTACGCAATCACGTCGACGCCGCGGTCGCGGACCGGCAATGCCACTTCAAGGTCCGCCTTCAGCAACTCATCGACGAGCCGGTTCCGCCCGAGGACTTCAATCACCTGTGTATCCATCTTCATGACGTGGTCTCCATCCGGTCGACGGTCGAAGCCTATGTCGCCACCTTTAGCGCTTCTTGGCTTGCTCGCAGAGGCTCATCGCAACACGGATGATACACGATCCCCATGCGTCGCGTTTCCTCTGGACATCCGCGCGGGCAGCGGATAGCCTCCGACCTGCCGGCAGGGTGTCTCCGCCGTCTGACGCCTGTTGGCGACACCGGCTCACACGAGGTTCGCATGAAGCTCATCGTCCAAATCCCATGTCTCAACGAAGAGGAGACCTTGCCCGCGACGCTGGCGGATATCCCGCGCGAGATCGACGGCATCGACAAGGTCGAGATTCTCATCATCGACGACGGCTGCACGGACCGGACCGTTGCGATCGCCAGGGAGCTGGGCGTTGACCACGTGCTCAGCTTCCCGGGCAACCGGGGGCTGGGTCACGCGTTTGCGGCGGGGATCGATTTCTGCCTTCGCCACGGGGCGGATATCATCGTCAACACCGACGGCGACAACCAGTACCACGGCGGCGACATCCCCAAGCTCGTCAAGCCGATCCTCGAAGGCCGGGCGCACCTCGTCATCGGCGATCGGGAACCGGAGAAGATCGCCCATTTCTCGTTCGTGAAGAAGAAGATGCAGACGCTCGGCAGCCGTGTCGTCAGCCAGCTTGCCAACATGCGCGTCCCGGACGTGGCCAGCGGCTTCAAGGCGTACACCCGCGAGGCCGCCATGCGAATCACCTGCTCGACGGACTTCGACCACACCGTCGATCACGTCATCCAGGCGGGCCGCAAGCGGATTATCACCGTCAACGTCCCCATCCGCACGAACGAGAAGCTCAGAGATTCCCGGCTCTTCACAAGCATCTGGGTCTTCATCACGCACTCCGTCAGCATCATGGTTAGGGTTTACTCCTCCTACCGTGCGATGAAGATCTTCTCCGGTGCAGGCCTCGTCACCTTCGCGATGGGCTTCGTTCTCGGCCTGCGGTTCCTCTATTACTACTTCTGGGTGCCCGAAGAATCCGACCTTCACATCCAGTCGCTCATCCTCGCCGCGATCCTCATGCTCGCCGGCTTTCAGATGGTCCTTACCGGCATCGTCGCCGACCTCATCAACTCCTCGCGCGGCGTCCTCGAGGACGTCTCCTACCGCCTGCGAAGGCTGGAACTCGAACAGACCCCGCCCGAAGCGGACGACGAGGCGCGGCCCCGCGGCCCGTAGGTGGCCCGAAGCCAACATGCCGGAGGAGCGAAACACATCCCCCCGCCTTTACAGAGTCGTTACAGTCGCCGGCCGGAGGATGTGGTACACTTTCCCACTGAACAGGGGGCCACTGAACAGGGGGCGCCATACGCATTGAGTTCCTCAGGAGGCAATCGTGAATAGGAGAGCCGGACGTCTCAGACTGACACTCGTGACCACGCTTGCGGCCTTCTTCGCGTTTGCAGCAGCCCGATCGTCCAGCGCCCGGCAGACGGAGCCTTCAAGGGACGAGCCGGCCACCTCCCAGCCATCCACGCCGACCACGCAGGAAGCGGACGCCAAACCTACACACGAGTCCCCCGGAGTCGGCGGGACATACCCCGGCGTTCCCAAACCCGCCATCGTTCTGAAGCCTGGAGAAACGCCTGCAATTGAGTTCGACGCGCCGGTGTTCGACTTCGGCAGACACTCCGACGACTCGGAGGTCAAACACGAGTTCAAGTTCACCAACACAGGCACCGGCCCGCTCGAAATCCTGAAAGTCCAGCCGAGTTGCGGTTGCACGCTGGCCGGCAAGTTCGACCGAATCGTCCAGCCCGGTGACGCCGGTGCAATCCCGGTCACATTCAGAACGAAGAAGCTCGAAGGCCAGGTCAGCAAGAAGATCACCGTCTTTACGAATGTCCCCACCCAAGACCGGCTCACACTCGAGATCGGCGGCTTCGTCTGGCTACCCCTGCAGGCAACACCGAAGAGGGCCACCTTCGGCATTCTGAAGATCGAGCAGGCGGTCGAGGGCGTGCTCCGAAAGTTGACCCTCCAGAGTAATGTCGAATCCCCGGTGAACATCACTGGTGTTCACAGCACAAACCCGGTCTTTTCCCCTGAGATCAAGGTCCTCGACCCAGGCAGGCAATTCGAGTTGACCATCTCTCTCAAGGGTCAGGTTCCCCCGGGTTCGCACAGGGGCCGTATCGAGTTCTCAACCGGCCTCGAAGAAAGGCCCACCGTAGAGATCCACGTTGACGCCTACATCCAGGCCGATGTCGACGTCATGCCCGCGAAGATCTCGCTTTCGCCGGGACGCAAGCGGGATATGACGCGCAGGCTCATCGTGCGGAACGGCACCGAAACCCCGCTCGAGGTCACGCAAGTCACAACGACCGATCCAGTGTTGACGACTTCCCTTGAGGAAACGAATCGGGGTACGCAATACCTCGTCACACTCACAATCCCGAAGGACTACATCCCGCCGCCCGATGGCGACGCGATTGTCATAGACACGAACTCCACAACAATGCCTCGGGTGACGGTCCCCGTCGAGCTAAGGAGCCCCACATCGCCCGCCCGGCAGGATGGCAAACCTCCGAGGATTATCCCCAGGCCGTCCAGGCCAGCCCCGCCGCAAGACGCCGCCACAACGGAACCGATACAGGAACAGGAGCAGAAACCCGAGCGGGCAGACCGGGACTCCGGCCGAACCGGATATTGAGGAAACCAGACCGTGAGCAACTTGCTCACGGCTTTACAGCACGCACCTTCCCACCAATGAGGCGCTTATCTCCCCGGCCGGTGTTCCAACGAAGACGCCGACCGGGGAGATGCACTTTTGAGTTTGCCGGCGCCGGATTCCCGCGAACGGCGTTGTCCGCTCGACCGGCCTGAGTTACGCTTTTTCAAGGTTGGCACGCGCCCGCGTTCAGCATTATTCCATAACTGTTGCGAGGAGGTGCACAGTTATTGGACGTTTTGTCTTCTGCTAAACGTCCCACCTCGCGGCCTTGAATGCTCATTCCACGGGTTGGGGCGGTCGATATGACAATACAGGCAAGCCCGTTCGGCGGCGCTATCGTGAACGCCGTCGAGGCGGGGTTGCGCGATGATGTTGTGGCGACGGAAACGCGGGGAGTCGTTCCCAAGCGACGGCGAGTTTTACGGAGTGACATCCGATGCAATCAAGACGCAGCGCGATCATTCTTGCTGTAATCGTAAGTGTGGTTCTCGGCTCGACGGCAAGCGCCTCGGCGCAGTACGGCGACTTCCAGCGAATGCTCTTCAGGGGACTGGAGTATGCTGGGAACAACACATTCCTGTCGCAACCGCAGGGTGGTCCTTTGTATAACTACAACCAGTTTAGCCAAAGACTCGAGTACAACCGTGCAGGAGACGGCTACACGTACGAGTCCTTTCACTTCTTCGGTCCGGACTCGTACGGCAACGCGAACACGCTCGACCTGGGGCCGTTTAAGATTCAGCTCGGCTTGGATCCGACAGTGGCCCCGTCAGGCCAGCCGATCGGTTTGCACAGCCGGGTCGGATACACAACGCGCTTCATTCCCGAGGTCTTCTTCGAGGCCCAGACGGGGCAGAGGAGCTACAATCAATTCAGCGGAATCTCGACATTCGCACCAACGCCGCTGAATTACACGGTGACGATTAACACGGGTATTCAGGATTTCGAGTGGACCGGCAACGCGCTCGTTGATGCCAACGGTCGAATGAACGCGCTGGGCTTCTACGACTTCCAGCTTCGCTTCACGAACATCGGCTCCCAGGAGTCGGACGGCGTGTTCGTACACGACGAGCAGGTGACCGATTTCGACCTTGGGCCTATCGATGTGTCGGGCAGCGTTGCTCTCGACATGGTCGCGTCCTTCATGCAGGCGATCGGAGCAACGAATGAGGCCGCCGCGCCGCGCATCCTCTCCGGCTCCGCGCAAAAGCAGAATGAAGTCGACGAGCTGTTCACCAGGCTGGAACTCGGCGAGACCTTGTCGGACGACGAAATGCAGTTTCTGGTGCAGCAGATGTTCGAAGCCGCGTTCAGGGCAGACCCAATGGGCGTGTTGACAAACGGCCTCCCGGCGGAGGTGCCCGGGTTTGAAGCGCTCACCCTGGAGTTCACACCGGTCGAGGGAGAGGGAGGAACGGCGTCAGCGACGATACCCGAACCCGGCACGTTGGCCCTTCTCGCCACGGTTTTCGGCACGCTTGGCCTGGCGCGGCCGCTGCGCCGACGGTTCGCGTGAAGAGGGCAACGAGCTTCGCCACTTCATTGAGCCAAGCCGCGCACCCATGCCCCGTGCAAGCCGCGGACTTGGTGGCTTGCACCGCCGTTCTCGTTTGGTCCCATGGCCTTCCGTGAGCATGGCGATACTGTTCTCGGAACAGACGACCCGGCCACGGATCATGGACGCTGCCACACGGAACG
Source organism: Planctomycetota bacterium (assembly GCA_043813895.1). Taxonomy (GTDB): domain Bacteria; phylum Planctomycetota; class Phycisphaerae; order UBA1845; family UTPLA1; genus CAZTAR01. The sequence goes on along the minus strand of JBDRKQ010000056.1, from coordinate 10,851 downwards.
GACTCCTGGAAATTCCCGTTATAGCCGAATAGACTCCTGTAGCGTCTCAAGAAACAGTGTAGCGTCCGACCCCCGTGTCGGACGGCACGAGTAGCGTTGGCCCCCGGCAGCCGACGAGGGACGCAAGTTGCTTGAGCGACGGCTGACAGGGGCGTCGGCCGTTAAAGCAGGATGATGTTCCATTGACGGCGGTCTAACCTGGACGAATGTCCGTCAACGAAATGAAGCACTCACCGCAACCAGGCAGATACGAATCGTTGGTCGTCGGGAGGAGTAAACCGTGGCCGAAATATCGGACATCGAAGTGAAGGCGGTTCGCGAAGCAATGCCCATCGTTCGGCAGTACAGCTTCATGGATCATGCCGCGGTGGGACCACTGTCCGGCCGTGCCGCCTCTGCGATGCAGCGTTTCGTTGATGAGGCGCGAAACCATGCCTATGCCCGCGGGGGCCTTTTCCCGGAGGCCAAAAGGGCTCGACACCTGGTGGGCAAGTTACTGAACAGCTACCCGGAGGAGATCACCTTCGTAAAGAACACGAGTGAAGGGCTCAGCTACGTCGCGAACGGGCTACAGTTCTCGAGGGGCGACAACATCGTGACCACTGGCGTGGAGTTCCCCGCGAACATCTATCCGTGGATGAATCTGCGGGCTCACGGGGTCCATTTGAAAATGGCTCCTGAAGACAAGGGCCGCGTTCCGTTGGAGCGATTGGTTGAACTGATCGACGATCGGACACGCATCGTTTCGGTTTCGGCGGTGCAATATGCGAGCGGCTTCCGGTCCGACCTCGCGGCACTGGGAGACGCGTGTCAGAAGCGAGGCGTCTTGTTCTGCGTGGACGCCATCCAGATGCTGGGGTGTTTGCCGATCGACGTTCGGGCAATGAAGATCGACATCCTCAGCGCCGACGGCCACAAGTGGCTGCTCGCGCCGGAGGGGGCCGGCGTCTTCTATTGCCGCCACGAGCTACTCGGCTTGTTGCAGCCCTCCTGCGTGGGCTGGGCAAGCGTGAAGAACGCGATGGACTTCAGCAACTACAAGCTCGACTTTCGCGAGGACGCGCGGCGCTTCGACAGCGGCAGCTACAACCTCGCCGGCATTTGGGGCCTTGCCGGATCGGTGGAATGGCTCCTCGAAATCGGGCTGGACAAGATCAGCCGCCGTGTTCTGATGCTGACCGACCGATTGGCCGAGGGCGTTCGGCGAAAAGGATACCGAGTCGTCAGTTCGCGGGCGCCCGGCGAGGCGAGCGGCATTCTCGCCTTCGTGTCCGACACGCACGATCACGATCGCATCGTGAACCATCTCCGGCAGGAGTACCGTACGGTCATCAGCGCGCGTCAGGGCCGCCTGCGCGTCAGTCCGCACTTCTACAACACGGAAGACGAGATCGACGCATTGATCGAACATCTGCCTGGGCACTAATCGTCCGATTTCCGCTGGCTGTGGCAACACAGGCTTTGGCGCCTGTTCCACAATCCTGGAGTGGGCTCTGGTCCGTTGCAGTCTCCGTCAATCCACGGTTCAATATGAACGGTGTGCGGCCGGGTCTCGTCAAGCTTGCGGAGGAGTCGGACATGACTGCAACAGGCACGAACGACGACCATCTTGCGCTGGACGCCGCAACGGTCGCCTTGATTGAACGGGCGCACAAATGCAGCGGGGTGGCCGCGATCGACGACCATCTTCCCCATCAAAACTTCGGTTCGATGTGGGCCTCGCTGGCAAGCGAAGGGGCCGATCGCTTGTGGATGTCATACTACCCCTGCGTCGGGGAAGAGACACCGCAAACACTGACGGTCGGGGAGTTTGCCGAGTCGGTCGAGCGCGTGGCGCAGTTGCTGGCGCAGGAATACGGCATCGGCGAAGGCGCAACGGTCGCCACACTCATGATTAACCAGCCGCTCACTGCCGCGATCTACTTCGCCGCGTGGCGTCTGGGTGCCCGCGTGGTGCCGATCAGTCCGGAGGAGCCGGACCAGCAGGTCGGAGAGATCGTCCATGACGCCGGGGCGACGCTGCTGATCGCCCATACGATATGCAAGGACGATCTGGGACCGCTGGACGAGGTGCTCACCAGGCTCTTGGGTGAGAACTTGCAGCGGTCGGTCGTGCTGGACGGTACGACACGGGACGGCGCGCTCACGGCAGGCTGGGATGATTTCAATGCGGCACTGAACGAATTCGACGTCTCGAAGACTTCCGCGAAACCGCCCGACGTCCATTGGGACACCGAGGCCCTGATCGCCTATCCGATCGGCGTGATGGGCAGACCGCTCGGTGCCGTCCTCACGCAGAAGCAGTTGTTCGCCGCCGCCTACGGGATCGCCAAGTGGCACAACATCGATGAACACGCGGTCCTTATGAACTCCCTGCCGCTGCATCGTGTCGGGGAGATCGTCCTCTCTCTCGTGATGCCCGCCTTTGCCGGCGCGCAGGTGGTCATGAACAGGCACTTCAGTGCCAAGGGGGTTTGGAAGAAGTTGGCGGAGCACAACGTGACGATCGCCAGTGTCGTTCCGAGATTCCTGCAAGAGCTGATGGAGTCGGGGGAGGATTTCGATCCGCAGACGATCCCCGGCTTTTGCTACTTCATCTCAAGATCGCAACCGTTGACCGTCGATGCCGCCGGCGAGTTTCAGGATCGATTCGGGTTGAAGATCGTACACGGCTATGGGCTGGACGAAACAGCGTCGTTCAGCTGTTTCCTGCCTACCACGCTCGACTGGCACGAGCACGTGCAGTGGGTTCGCGATCACGAGGTCCCTTCCGTAGGCGTGCCGATGCTCGTGAACGACGTGGACATCCACGACACCGAGGGCGTATCCATCGGCACCGGCCGGGAAGGCGAACTGGTCGCTCGGGGCCACAACATCATGACCCGCTATCACGGAAACCCGGAGGCGAACGCACGGGTTTTTCGGCAGGGCTGGCTGCACACGGGCTACAAAGGCTACAAGCTGCGAAGCAACGACGACCGCGAATACTTCTTCGTTACTGGACGGATCGAGTAGCCGAGCGGCGAGTCCCCCAGACCATACCACGATGAACGACGAAGTCATCACGAGTTTGCAGAATCCGCGGGTCAAGGCCGTGGTAAGGCTGCGCGAACGGCGGAGTCGGGATCGGAGCGGGCGGATCCTGATCGACGGCCGGCGGGAGATCGCTCGGGCGCTCGATGCGGGCGTGCGGTTTGTCGAGGTGTTCTACTGCCGCGGGATGTTGCGGGCCGACGATGAGGATGCCTTCCTACGACCGGCGCGGCGGGCGGGCGGATCGCTGGTCGAGGTCAATGAGGCTGTCTTCGGCAGAATCGGCTACGGGGATCGCGCCGAAGGCGTGGTGGTCGTGGCGGAGCGGCCGGAGCGGTCTCTGGATGACCTGCATCTGGATTCGCCGCCGCTGGTCGGGATTGTGGAGGGCATCGAGAAACCGGGGAATCTAGGTGCGATTCTTCGCAGCGCGGACGGCGCGGGCGTGGACGCAATCGTCGCCGTGGAGCCGATAACCGACATCTACGGCCCGAACGCGATCCGCGCGAGCTTGGGCACGGTCTTCACGGTGCCGTTGGCGGCGGGGTCTCCGGGGGAGACGTTGGCCTGGGTGCGGGCTCGTGGGCTGTCGTTGGTCGCCGCAAGCCCCGCGGGGGGTGTGATGCTCACGGATGTCAACATGGCGGGTCCGACGGCGATCATCTTCGGAGCGGAGGCGGCCGGCCTGACGCAAACCTGGGATCGCGCCGGGCTCGTCCACGCAACAATCCCCATGCTGGGTCGGGCCGACAGTCTGAACGTGGCAACGACGGCAGCGCTGTTCTTCTACGAGGCCCTGAGGCAGCGCCGCGCCCGCGCATAATCGGACCCTTGGGGCAGCATCTCCACGGGTTCGGCCGACTTCCGTCCGCCAGCGCGGTATAATTCAATAGGCTCCGTTGGGTTGCGGCTCTTGACGACGCCGCGACAGCAATGCCATGAAGGGAGGCCTGATTATGCCTGAGATCCCTTTCTCGAGGAACATACCGTTGTCTTTGCAGGACTTTCGCGACGAGTTCGACAGGCTGGTGGATCGGGTCTGGCACGTCGGCCTGAAGACCGCGCCGCTGGACGGCCAGGATTGGGCGCCGTCCGTCGACGTGATAGACGAGGGCGGAAGCTACCACCTTCGTGTCGAATTGCCGGGCCTTTCGGCGGATGACGTGCAGGTGTCCATCCTGGAGAACCGTGTTTCAATCCAGGGGGTCAAGCCGGGTCCCGTGAAGGGCGAGGAGCACCCGCGGTATCTACGCAAGGAATGTCGATTTGGCAGCTTCTGCCGCCGATATGAACTGCCTGGGCCGGTAGAGGACGACGGGATCACGGCAACGTACAAACGCGGCGTTCTCGACCTCGTGATTCGCAAGAAGCCGGAAGAACAAGGCCGCGCGGTCAAGGTGGAATCCGAGGATTGATGCAGCTGCGAGCGATCGCTATCGGGACGCGGCCGCGGTTTTCTGTGCGTGTGCCTTGGCCTTGAGTCGCAGGCGCCGCTTCTTGTTCTTGAGTTTCGCGAGCTTCTGTTTCTTGTACATTGTTTTGTCTCCCTGCGTCGCGCATCGCAGCGCGATAACGAACGGTTGATAACGTCGGCCCCCTGCGACCGACGTCCGTGAGCGGAGGCCTATCGGCGGTTCACGTTGGCCGCAACCAAACGGTGGCACAGGCGTCGCGCCCGTGTTGTGTTGCCACCGCCTTGTGCAGCAAGTGCCACAATGATTCCCGAATGCCGATCTTGTAGGGTACAAGCTTGGACCCACGTTGGCAAGGGAGCCCGTTCATAAGACCGCCGCCCGGCTGAGGCAAATGCCAGCCTGGTGCGAGCGCTTGTCATCTGCGTGCCAGCGCCTTAGGATTCCAGGCACCGCAAGGAGTGTCGCGCGGGAAGAAACGTGCTTGGATTCACATGGTACGTCGAACCGTCTTGTTTGCCGGACGAGTGCAAGGTGTCGGTTTTCGGTACACGACGTGCCGCATCGCAGCCGACTACGACGTGACAGGGTATATCCGGAACCTGCCCGACGGTCGCGTGGAGATGCTCGCAGAGGGCGAAAGCGACGAAGTGGACCGGTTCGTCGGCGCGGTCTCGGCCGAGATGTCCTCGAACATCCAAGAGGCACAAAAGGCGAATTCGGCCGCGACGGGCGAGTTCGACCGTTTCGACGTTCGTTTCTGAGCACGCGTGTGGCAACAAGCGGCGAGCCCCTTCCAACCGCGTTGCTGGCCGATTTCCAGTCTTTACCACGCTGGAAGGCTGGATGCCGATCTGGTAGGCTTCCGAAGTGCGAGGAGTCTGATGAGGGGGCGCGACCCAAAGGACTGGACGGTCGCTCGCTAGATTCACATGTACGGTCCCGAGAGTTGAGCGCGACGCTGTCGTCATGCGCGGTGGCGGTTCGACGTTTCCGGGAACTTGGGCACACAGCGAACGAAAGGGAATCTGCTTGGTGATCCGTCTGCTATGGGGGCACAGCGCGGCCTTCGGCCGCAACCGAATTGTGGCACGGGCGCCAAAGCCTGTAATTCCACCGACGAGACGCTGGTGCCACAGTTTTCCTCGCGAGCTGAGATGAACCTCAGCATTAGTAGTACAAGCAAGGTGAGGTCTTCATTCTAATGGGTGATAACGACAACGTCGTAACGGGTACGCTCGAAGGACACGACAAAGGCCACAGCTACTTGCGGGACCCGGCGAAGAACTACGCGGTTTCACCACAGGATGTGCAGGTGCCGCTCGAGCTAGTCCGGAAGTTCCGGCTCCGCGGGGGCGAGTCGATTACGGCCGTCGGCAAACGCGGCAAGCAAGGGCGAGGCAGCGTCGTTGTCAAGGAGATCAAGTCCATCGGCGATCTCACGCCGGAGGCCTATGTGGACCTCACGCCTTTCGGGGACCTGTCGGTCGTGCATCCTGAGGCGCGGTTCACGTTCGAGACGCCCGGCGGCCCGCCCTCGACACGGATCGTCGACCTGCTCACGCCCATCGGCAAGGGACAGCGCGGCTTGATCGTCGCGCCGCCTCGCACCGGCAAGACGATACTTCTGCAACAGATGGCCGAAGGCATCCGGGCCAATCATCCGGAGGTCTTTCTCATGATGTTACTCATAGATGAACGGCCGGAAGAAGTAACGGAGATGCGTGGCATTGTCTGCAAGGACGGCTCCGGTTGGCAGCACGGTTCGCCCGAGGTGGTGTATTCAAGCAACGACAAAGACGCGAAGAGTCACACGCGGATCGCCAGGCTGATGATCGAGAAGGCGAAGCGCCACCTGGAGATGGGAGAGGACGTGCTGATCCTCCTCGATTCCCTCACGCGGCTGGGCCGGGCTTTCAACCACATCGTCGGGTCCAGCGGCCGGACGATGACCGGGGGGCTGGATATCCGCGCGCTGGAGCAGCCCAAGCAGATGTTCGGCGCGGCAAGGAACATCGAAGGCGGCGGCAGCCTGACCATCATCGCATCAGTTCTAATCGAGACCGGCAGCCGGATGGACGACTTCATCTTTCAGGAGTTCAAAGGAACAGGGAACATGGAGTTGATTCTGTCCCGCGAGCTCTCCGACCGCCGCATCTGGCCTGCGATGAATCTGGCGGGCTCCGGTACGCGGAAGGAGGAGCTTTTGCTCGGGCCGGAGGATTGTGACAAGCTGGCCCGCGTGCGCCGCCGGTTGCTGTCAGCCCCTCCCATCAAGCAGATGGAAACGATGCTCGAGGAACTGGCCAAGTGGCCCACGAACAGGGCATTCCTGGACAACCTGGCAAAGTAGTTCCTCTTCTTTCCCTGATTCTCCTTCGGGTTCTCTCGTGGGCAGCGTCGCCCCCTCTGGCTGAAAGGAAGCGCGAGGTCGTCTCGTGTAGGAGGGGTTTTGCGCGCCGGTGAGCTTGAGGCGTGCAGAAAACGCCTCACGTATTGGCGTCTGCCGCAGAAAGGCGACGCTACCGTCCGCAAAGCGGTACGGGATCGGCGTTAGGAACCGCCGTCTTCGTCCGAGCTTCGCGTGATTCGGGCCAGTGTGCGATCGACACCGCCCGGTTCGGCAACCGGCCTGAGCGTCGGGTGGTCCGCCAGGAACCGCCCCTCAAACATCTGATAGAGCTCCAGGCTGAAGCGAGGCAGGGGCAGTGACCAAACCATCTGCAAGTGCGACATGTGGCGGCTGCCGAGCATCCGCCACGGATGCGCCGTGACACGTGTGCCTGGGAGAAGGTCGCTCTGGATGGTAGCAGGCAAAGGCACTACCAGACCGTTGCCGTGTGTGATGTCCGCCACGACGAGCGGCCCGATATTGAGCGACTCACCCTCAGTATCTTCTCCCTCGCAGGTGGCCGACCCGTGCATTTCGGTCGCGTCGATTGCTGTCAGCGGTTCGTTCGCCTCCGCGGTATTCTCGGAGACTGGCCACGGCTCTTCGGCCTCGATGGAGTCGCTCGCTTCTTCCTCCGCGATCGGCAACGGCTCCGGTCTGGGCGGGCCGAAAAGCTCGTCATCCTCGGTGAAGTCAACCGTGTCCGTGATTCCCGTCAGCGCTTGAGCCTCGGCCGGCAAGTGGAGCAATACCTCGGCGTCGACTTCGGGCCAGTCCTCCTGCGCGATCTGTGGTCGCTCCTCATTATCCCCGGCTCGGTCGCTCTCGAAGAACGGTCCCTTCCAACTCAGCAAGTCGTCCGCATTACTGATCCGCTCGGCCTGAGAGGCAAACGGGACATCCTGCCTAGCCGCCTCCTGCGGTTCGGCCTCCATAGCAGGGTCCTCGGATATTGCGAGTTCGGGCTGTCCTGATGCGGGCTCAATCGCTTCTTCGGGGTGGAACACCGCGACGCCTTCCTCGCCCCCGTCCTCCACGAGCGATTCCTCAACGATTTGCAGCGCGTGTGAAACGGCGATGCCCAAGTTGCCGGCTCTGTCGAGCGCGTCGACTCGGAACCGAACCTCGTGGTCGAGGGCGTCCGACCTGATCTCGTAGGTAATCGAGCCTTCGTCTGCAAGATCGCGTTGAAGTTCGACCAGTTCTCGTCTCTCAGCGCTGAAGTCCATCAACATCCCGATGCAAACCGGGTACTCGGTGAGATGGTAGTCCTCCGCGCGCCACGCGATCGTGATCGTCTGCCCCACGTGGTACCAACTCTGTTCCGGCTCGATCCAGACTTCCACTTCGGGAGGCGTCGTGTCGATGTGGTACACGCGCTCCGGATACGCGGACACTTGCTCCGCCGAAGGTTGGCCCGGGCCGACGAAACGAACCCCGTAATCACCGTCATCCTCCGCCTCAAACGGGAAGTGTGTCTGTTGGCGACCGAAGTAGCCGGCCTTCTGCCAGTGGAAGCCGTTGTTGTCCGTCCACCACACCGCGACGCGCGGCGTGTTCTCCGGTGTGTAGCCGGACGGCTGTCGGATCATCACGACCCGCTCGTTCGTGAAGTAGTGCAGCGGATCATCGCGCTTGACGCGCGGTTCGGGCTGGAGATCCTCCGCCGGTCTCATGTAGTGCTCCGAGTCGTAGGCCCACTCCGGGTAGAGATTCGGCGGGTCGAACTCGGCGTCGCGGTCAGCCACGGGCGTACGGTCTTCCACTTCAAAAGGGGCCGGCCTCTTGTTGCAGCCTGATGCGGCGATGACGATGAACAGGAAAGAGACCAAAGGCATCCGTGCTGACGTGAACATGTCGTGCATCCTTGCTTGGTGAGAAATCACTCCTGCGGGATCCTACCTTCAAACCTCCTGTGGGGGAACATTGAATCCGGCGATCCTGAAAGCTGCTCGCGCGCCAGACTTCGACAGGGCTATTATCGGCGTGTTATCCGCCTCTGCTCGACCGTTGCCAGCATGGTGAGTCGAGTTTGAGACGGCGGCCGCACCAGTACCGGCAAGCAGAGCGTGCCTTGCACGCCGTGAGATCGCTGGCGGGCCGAGTCCGCCCCGCGCAATTACGCAGTACCTCAGCGCCCCGCATCGATGTCGGCTGCGGCGACAGGCGCCACGATTCTACCCTCGCTTGCGCTTCGGGCTGGTACACGCCCTGCCGAGAATCCCCCTCTGGGCACAGACCTGAGGGCCGAGAGAGGATTCTCGACCCAGCGATCATCTAGGAGAGGTGTTTCACCGCGCGCTGGAAGAGCCTGCAACCGTGCCCGGCAGTATTAGAATCGCCGTTCCCGCACGGCGGATGGGTGGGGAGCGTGTTCCTCTCAGGGTGCGGCATGAGGCCGAGGACTCGGCCGGTCGCATCGGTCAACGCTGCGAGGTTTTCAATGCTGCCATTGGGGTTTTCGGGATACTTGGGCGGTCCGCCGTCCCTAGCGAGATACCGCAGGGCGATCCGGCCCCGCTCTGCCAGTACTGCCACCCCCGATTCGTCTCCCTCGGCGACGATCTTGCCTTCGGCATGGGCGACCGGGAGGTGGAGTGTCTCGCCCGCTTCGAGGAAGATGCAGTGTGAGGAGGACACGCCCACGCGGACCCAGCGAGCCTCGTAGTGGCCGGAGTCGTTCAGCGACAAGGTGACGCCGACGTCGCAGTCTCTGCCCGGCAGCAGACCCAGACGCACCAGGACCTGGAAACCGTTACATATGCCCAGCACCAGGCCGCCGCGATCCACGAACGCATCGAGGACATCGCCGAGGTGATGGGCCAGTTGACAGGCAAGGACCTTGCCGCTGGCGATGTCGTCGCCGTAGCTGAAACCGCCGGGCACGGTCAGCACCTGATACGCATCCAGCAAGGCAGGCGTCTCGATGAGTCGCCGCACATGGACACGGTCCGCCCCCGCGCCGGCCATCGCCCACGCGTGCGCAGTCTCCTCATCGCAGTTGATCCCGGCAGCTCTCAGAACCAGAACGCGAACACGTGCCATGCGGGGATCCTAACGGAATGCGATCGGGCGCGGAAGGAGGCAAAGATGCGGCGTCGATTTCCCGTGGCCAACGGTCAGAGCCGCGCGCGTCAGCAAGCGGTCAGCGCTCGCAGGTAAGGCCCTTTGAACAAGGACGGGAACCGACTCCCTCACGGTCGCGGCTCTGAGCTTCACGTCGGCCACAGGGGGCCGACGCTACGTGCGCGGTCGCGCCCTGGCAGACGCGAGCACGGCCCACGCCATCTAATCCTCAACCGACATCTTCCACGAATATGACCCGCACCACATCCGTCAGGGCTCGGCCCATGTGTCGGTGCTCGTTGCCAGACGGTATGAACACGCCATCGCCTTGTTCGAAGATGACGATCTCTTCGTCGAACTTGATCTCGAACCGTCCTTCGAGGATGCAACCCACATGTCCCTTCGGGCACCAGTGCGGCGCCATGTCCGGTGTGTACTCCACGAGGCGGAGTTGTCTGCCGTCTCGCCGAAACACCTTGCAGCGAACGCCCGCCATCGGCGAATCCCAGGGCATCGCATCGAACGCTATCTTGTACTGCAGCATGATTCCTCCTCTCGATCGCCGGTGTATTCCGCGTAGGTCTTCGCCGTCTCCCACACCCGCACGCGACGCAGCCGTGCCGGACTGACTCTGCCGCTCAGGAGCCGCCAGATCGTCGCGGCGATGTTCTCGACGGAGGGATTGACATTCGCAAACTCGGGCACGTCCGTGTTCAGGTGTTTGTGGTCGAACCGATCCAGGACTTCGCGCTTGACAACTTCTTCGAAGACCGGCACCGGTATGACGCGGCCTGTCTCGCCCGTGATGTCGCTGGCGACCGTAATCTCGACGCGATAGTTGTGTCCGTGTCCGCTCGGGTTGTTGCACTTGCCAAACACACGCTGGTTCTCCTCGTCGGAGAGTTCCCGCGCGTGCAGCCTGTGCGACGCCGAAAACTCGAATGACTG
>JBDRKQ010000055.1:0-16327 GCA_043813895.1 Planctomycetota bacterium | reverse complement strand
GCACGCTGCCGACCCTGGTCGTCAAGGAGAAAGGCGAGACGCTGAGGTTGATCGAAGCCATCTTCGCGCTGGATTAGAGCACTTAACGTTTGAGTGTGGCACCGGCCTTGGCGAGAGCCCCCGGCCTTGGCCGGGGGGTAGGTTCCCGTATATTGCCGCCACCCCCTGGCCAAGGCCGGGGGCTCGTGAAGGTCCCCGATGTTCGATCAACACCTCGATCCGGGCGCCGATGGCTCACTCGATGCCCGATCTCTGCCTACTCACGGCGGCGTCTATCTGCTCGCCGATACCGACGACCGACCGATTCTGCTCGCGTCGTGCGAAAACCTCCGCCGCGCGGTGAGCAACCGCCTGGCCGCTCCGCCGCCGGAACACAAGACCAAACGCGCGGCCCTTGCTCCAATCGCCCGTCACGTCCACTGGCGATCAACCTTCAGCCGATTCGAAACCGCCTGGGCGCATTGGCAGGAAGCACGCGCACTCGATCCGAAGAACTACCGCGACGTGATTGCGTTTCCCCCTGCGTGGTTCCTCATCGCCGATCCAGTCGCGCGCGTGCCGCGCATCCTGCCCGTGCGGGAGTTCAAGACGGACACCGATCGCCGCATCGGCCCCTTTGCGACTCGACGTGATGCCGAGACATGGTTGCACATTCTCGAAGATGTCTTCGACCTGTGCCGCTACGATCACATACTCGAACGAACGCCGAATGGAGAGCCCTGCGCGTATTTCGAGATGGGCAAGTGTCCGGCGCCGTGCGACGGCACGCTTTCCATCGAGGCGTATCGCCGAATGATCGCCGATGCGATGGACTTCTCCGCCGGCATACGGGAACCGCGTCTCTCGACCTTGCGCGAAGCCGTACGCACAGCTTCCGACAGACTCGAGTTCGAAAAGGCCGCCGCGATGCAGCAGAGCATCAACCGCGCGACCGAGCTTGTGGCCAAGCCGGTCTACGCGCACATGTGCGACCTGCACGAGTGCTGTTGGCTTGTTGTGCAACGAGCCAGCCCCCGGAGTCGAAGTGCAAAAGCTACCATGGTCAGACCCTTCCATGTTCATGACGGCGTTATGGAAGTGGGAGCGCCCGTCGCACTCGCGGACCTTGGAATCGCCGCCGAAGGGTGGTTATCAAGATGCGGTGCCCTCCCGATCTCGCCGCCGGCTTCGCAGGAAGAGCGAACGGCCCGATGCGAAACACTCTGGCTACTGGCGAAGTTTCTTTTCCAGGGCAATCGTGCACCGGGCTTGTTCCATCGATCCGACCGGCTTCCCGACGGCGACGCGTTCGTTCAGGCCGTCAGGGAGCGATTCGCAGGCGGCGCGCCAAACCACGTCAAGCCATGATGCCAAACATGGCACGCGCGTCGCGCACGCGGTCCTCGGCATTTTGCTCGCACTTACAGCCCCAGCAGCGCGCTGACGAAGAACTGGACGTCATCGCCGTCCGCGCGGCCGTTGGCGTCCATGTCCGCGATGGCCGGGTTGATACAGCCGGTGTCCGTGTCGAGCAGCACGTCGACGAACACAGGCAGGTCGGCCGTATCCACGCCGTTCAAGAAGTCGAAGTCGCCTCGCAGGCCGTGATGGACGTTGACGGTCGTCGTGCTGGCCGCGCCTGTGTCCATCGCGCCCTGTACGTGTACGCGACCCGTCGCAGGGTCGTGCGTGAAGGCGAGTGCCGTGCAGCCCGTCCCATCCTCCTGCGTCACGGCGATCACATCCGAACCTGACGGCACGCGGATGTGAACGTCGTAATCCAGCGGATCGCCGGTCTGGTTCGTGAACGTCACGCTGTTGACGGCAGCGTCCTCGGCACAGGTTACGTCAATGCGGTGGTTTCCGAGGACGAGGTTGTTGAACGTCATCGTGCTCCACGCGGACGGCATCTTCGGTTCGATCCGCAGCGTGTTGCCGGCTGCGTCCGGCGTGAAATCGAGGAACATCATGACGGCATCGACCAGGAATGACATGGACTCCCATGCGTTCGGCCACGCTGTCTGGAGGAGGAAGTCGCCCTGCCCCGGATACTGCAGGCTGTTCGACGGGGCGATCTGCTCGGCCCCGAAGCCGATCGGCCCGAGGCGGTCGAGCAGCAGGTCCATGCGATATGCGTGATTGTCGATGTCTCCCTTGTCGGGGTTGGCGTCCTGTCGTTCGGCATAGTAGCAGCCGTACCATAGCGTGGAGAGGAACCACGGGCCGCCATTCCAGTACCCATCGCCCCAGTACCGGTTGATCAGGCCTTCCCACTCACCGGTGAAGTTCACGATGGGATGGTTGTTGCCCCAGGTGTCGGTGGCGATGCCGTTCATCCGGTCCGCCATGTGCGCAATCGCCGGGTCCGTCGTGTCGTACACGTCGAACGGATACGACAACCCGAGCATCGAGATGTCCGTGTTCTCACCGTCCCAGGCAAGGCGCGCGTCCATGCCACCGTGGATAGCATCGGCCCTGGCCAGATAGAGCGCGCGGTCGTTGTGGTAGTTGCAGGTGCCGGGCCCGCCGGGGCAGGAAAGCTGGTCAAGGATGTCGGCGATATCCGCCGCGTCGCGCAATCCCCGCTCGACCGTCGCGTTCGAGTAGAGGAACAGGTCCCACGAATCCTCCCAGAGGTTGTTCGAGTGCATCAAGTCGTACGTGTCGTCGTAGTACAGGCGGCCGTCGATGTTGCTGTCCTCGCTCGACGCGCGGGCGGCCTCGTACACCGTGACGTAGTGGTCTTCGAGGAAGGTCAGGTCGCCGGTAAGGGCATAGTGGTAGTCGATGCCCCACGGGTATGCAGACGTCTCGTCCACCTGCGGCGACGACCAGACGATGTAGCCATCCGTCGTGTACTTCTGATACCACCATCCCTTCCGCCCTGGTTCTTCCTCCGCGCGGTAGGCGATGTCGCGGAGGAATCGGTATACCTCCGCCGCCTCCGCCGTGTGGCCTGTGCGGTCGAGCGTGACTGCCGCCCAGACGCCGTCGCGGGGCCAGACAAACGGATAGGCCCCGTTGTGCATGCCGGCGATGACGCCGCCGTTTTCACCGTCGAGGTGTAGCGCCGTGCCGAGCAGGCCGCGTTTGAAGATTTCGTCGTAGCGATCGTCAGGCATGTCGACGGTCAGGCCTGCCGCCAGCCAGTCCGTCCAGTATGTCTCGGTTGTCGTCTGCAATGCGGCGAGGTTCTGCGTGTGGAACCAGTCGATCGCGCCGTCCATGTAGTAGTCATACGTACCCGTCGCACCGCCGACGTTGTCGAAGCCGCCGACGAAGAGCACGCCGATCTCCTTCGGCACGCCCACCGGCAGCTCGACCTGCATTCCGACCCAGCCGAGTCCCTCGTCGGCACTCGTGTCCGACCAGAAGTCCGTCGCCGGCGTGCCCGACGACGCGCCGACCGAATCACTCAGCCGGACAGCCGCCGCGAGGTAGACCGAGACGTCCTTGTTGTAGTCGCCGGTTGTCGTCGGGTTGTACTCTCCGCTGGCGGATGTCCAGCGTTGGGTGTTGTCGTAGCCGATCATCGCGCCGCGCGCGGCATCCGTAAACGTCCCGTCGTAGCTGTCACCGCCGTTGAGCGCGAAGTCCGCGTGCCAGTAGAAGTTGACCGTCTTCGCTGTCGCGCCGTTGTTTGTCAGGACGATGCGCTTGATGTGCAGGCCCTGGTTCGGCTGTGCGCCGTCGTCCGTGGGAAATGTGATGCCCTTCGGCGAGAAGTCGTACTGCTGCACGAGGATGTCGTTGCCGCCGGCGACGAGGCGTTGTGAAGTCAGAATCACGTTTGTGTCGGTGACGTACGACTGCGTCACGTCGACGTAGTCGCCGCCCGCCTCGTTGCTGAGCCAGTAGGTCATGCCGTCCACGCGGAGACCCGGCATCGCCTGGTTCAGGTTCATCTGGCCGCGGTGATCCGGCGGCAGGCCGGGCGGGTACGTGTCCGCGCCGTCGGAGTAGCCCTCGTTCTTCGTGCCCATGCCGTACACGCACCCAGCGGAGGGGTAGTAGATGTCGTACACCGAGCCGTTCCGATCGAGCATGACGTTGATGTAGTTGTTGCCCGCAACCGCCTCCTCCTTCCAGAAGTGGACCGGCGGGTAGCCTTCATCGGGGGTTGGCGAACCGCTGCCGGCGCCGGGCCACGCGAGTTTGTTGGTGTACTCGTACACTGTGCCCGCTCCCGCGAAGACCTCGGGCGTACTGGGCGCGCCGGTGTCCCAGGCGCCGACCTTGTAGCGGATGCGTTCGCCGTAGTCTCGGGTGAAGTACGGCATCTGCGCGTGCCACCAGTCGACGCCGGACACGCCTACCGGTTCGTTGTACAGGAAAGTCACACGAATATCCGGTCCGTAGCTAAGCAGGACCATCGTTCCGGGCGATGGGACGCCCTTCGACCCATCCGGCGTCGAGCCGTCATCCGTGTAGTACACGGCGACGCTCGTATAGCTGAACGAGGGTGCGATCTTGAAGTACAGATCGACCGCCTCGCCCTCGCGCGGCGTTTTGGGATTCCGCATCGTCACGCCGGCGGACTGGTTGTAGACTTGGACGTTCGGTGTGTGTTCCACGTAATCGGGTGTCGCGGCGGCAGGTGCGCAGATCAGGAGCACAAGTGCAAGCGCCAAGGGTGCCACTGGCGGCTTGCCCGCCAGTGTCTTACGCCTCGTTGCGGGGGGACTCGCACTGGCGGACAAGCCGCCAGTGGCACGCATTGTCTGAAAGGTCACGCAGCCGGACGCTACGGCGCAGCGATACAGTTGAGGGATCATCGCAACCTCGTAAAACGTTTTACTCGTCACCTATCGGGGACTCCCCACCGGCGGGGCTTCTTCCCCCTCCGTAGAATAGCCTATCAGATAGCAGGAGGCGGTTCAACCGTGCGGAGAAATCAATCGATTGGCTCTCACAACTCTAACATGCTGTTATGACTCGCGTTATGACTCTTCTCGCCTCGTGGGATAACGTAGCGGCCGACTCCTTGGCCGGCACGTGCTTGGCGAGGGTGGCATGGGTTAGCGGAGTCCCGGTGAGCCGGGACGCAGCTTACCCGTGGCGATGCGTTCAAGCCCTTCCCACGGGTAATGCGTGGGGCACCCTGCGGGATGCCCCACGCATTACCCGTGCCACCCAATCTGCACCTCAGACACGCACCCGGCTCGGACGCCACGCCAGCTCTCGTCAAGGGTGCTGCTCCAAACACGCCCGAACGGCCGTCAGCGGGTTGCCTTCGGCGTCCTCGACATGGATGCAGAAGCCGGAGTCGCCGCCCCCCTGGCTGATCTTGAGCAGCAGCGTGTTCGAGCCCTTGCGGAGCTTGACCGGCACTCGGTCCTCCTTCGACGTGTACGCCCGGCCACCATCGAAGCGGTGGACCTGTTTGCCGTTCAGCCAGACACGGACACCGTCGTCGGTGCCGAGCGCGAGCGTTGCGTCCATCGCCTCCGGTGCGTGCAGGTACGTCAGCCCGTAAGAGACGCACTGGTACCTCCGCCCGCCGAACACGTCGTCGAAGTCGATGAAGAACTCGTCCAGCAGGTTCACGCCCGGCGCGATCTCGCGCACGACCTTCCGCCAGGCGATTTCCTCGCCGTCCATGCCCTTGTACTTCGCGTTCAGGTCGATCTCTTCCTCCGGCGGCAACACCTTGTCCAGCGCTTCGTCAAACGGCACGCCAAACGGCCCGAGCACGTACCAGGCGTTGATCGACGGGAGAAAGACCTTCTCGATCGGCAAGTCTATCTCGATGTCGTCCTTCTTAATCTTGATGTCAGCGCGGAGGATGCCCGCGTTCGGCGGTCCGTCGCTAACAAGCGGGACAGAAGAGATGAACGGATTGGATTCGGACAGCTCTTTGAGCGGCCATGTACTCTTGCCCCCGATGTCCCAAGGCGCGTCGGCCGAAAGTGCCACGTGTCCTTCGAGCCTCTCTAATACTAACAACTTCAGTGTCGGTGCGACTTCGATATGGGCACTGATCCCGTTGCCTAAATCAGCACGGATGCTAATCTCATGAAAAAGCCCAAGGAGTCGAAGGAGCAACCGAGTCTTGGTACCTCTCGGGAGTGAAGTATCTCTGTAAACATCGATTAGGAGGACTTGCCATGGATCGCCGACTTCGTGTCCATCGATCCATTCTGAACTCACATTCCTCCAGAATGACGCCGAGTCTCCCTCGCGGCCACACTCTCGCGATAATGTCTCAAAAAGTCGTGCCACTCCCCGCAAACCAGCGCGGATTGGATAGTCCCCGAGGCCTTTGAACATTTGAGTTGTGACGATACTCGATTCTTCCTTTGTTGGATGACGAGGCAAAGTGATGATGCAGCTGAGGTTACGTTTGTCATATCGCCAGCCAGACCCAGCCGGTGTTTCTGCTTGTTCCGACGTGTTGCTGTTGACACTGATTCGGGTATCAGGAGAGACGTCACGCATGCGCACTTCGTATTCACGCTCATTGAGCATTCCGGGAAACGATCCTTCCACTGGGCCGATCGTGACGTGTCGCTCGCCGTCGACGAGCTTGTGCGACACCGGTGTCCAGGCGCACTCACTCTTCAGATAGCCACCGCTTGCGCCGTCATCCTCGTAGATTCGCGTTTCGCCGGATTCGCCGGGCCAGATGTTGAGGATTAGCGGGTCGAGCGGTTTCTCGCCCGTGTGGCTCATCTTCGGCATTGTCGGGATGATCGCACCGCCGCGAACGAACAGCGGAATCTCGTCTAGCGGCACCAGAAGTCGCGCATCGCATGGCCCCTCGAAGGTGCGCCCGCTGAACCAATTCGTCCACTCGCCCGGCGGGAGCCAGACCTTGACCATCGCGCACCTGCTGATGGGCTCGATCGGCTCGACGACCGGGGCGACGAGCAGGTCATCGCCGAACATGTACTCGCCCGGGTGTTCGTATGCTTCATCGAGTTCGGGCCAGTCGTAATACAACGGCCGGCAGAGTGACACGCCGGTGTCATAGCTCTTCCGCGCCATCGTGTAGATGTACGGAATGAGCTCGTACCGAAGCTCGAAGGCCTTCTTCGCGGCTTCGAAAACCTCCTTGGGAAACTCCCAGATTCGCCGCTCGGCCTTCGGGTTCTTTGTCGTGTGCGTGCGGAGGATCGGGCTGAAAACGCCGAATTGAATCCAGCGGGCGTAGAGTTCGGGATCGACCGGGCCCGGCACGTGCCCGCCGATGTCGTGACTCCAGTAGCCGTAGCCGACGTTGGCGGCCGTCGCCGTGAAGGACGGCTGAAACGCGAGCGACGGCCAGTTGCAGAAGGCGTCGCCCGAGAAGCCGACCTGGTAGCGATGGTTGCCCAGCCCGCCCCAGCGGCTGAAGATCAGCGGGCGCCGGCCGGTCTTCTCTCTACGCTGCTGCATGTCTGTCCAGTGCAGGTGGTTCAACCACCACAGCGGATCGAGGCCCGGCACATTCGTTGTTCCGCCCTGCTGCCAGTCGGTCCACCAGAAGTCGATGCCCTGTTTCTCCAGCGGGTGGTGCAGGAGCTTAAAGTACGCGTCGACAAACTTCGGGTCGGCGCAGTCGAACGGCACGCGATCGGTCTTCTTCGGATCGAGCCCCATTGCCTTGGCGAACTCGGGGAATGCGGCTTCGTGTTTCCCGACGCCGTCGGCGGGGTGCAGGTTCAGCGTCGCCTTGAGACCCTGGTCGTGAACCCACTTCAGGAATCCTTCGGGATCGGGAAAGCACTTCGGGTTCCAGGTGTAGCCCGTCCAGCCGTCGAGGTGCCAATCCATGTCGATGACGAGCACGTCGAGCGGAACATCGTGCTCTTGGAACTCGCTGACGAGCTGCTTCAACTCCTGGTCCGTGTATGCCCAATAGCGAGACCACCATGTTCCAAACGCGAACCTCGGCGGCAACGGGATGCGCCCGGCGACTTTGGTGAAGTCGCCCAGTGCGCGCTTGTAGTCGTGCCCGTGGCCGAAAAAGTACCAGTCGATCGCATTCTTCTCTTTGCGCGGCGCGACCCAGGGCCGTTCTGTTCGCGCGGGTGTGTCGAAGAGCGGGCGGTGCGAGTCGTCGACGAGGACCCAACCGTCGCGGGAGAGGATGCCCGCTTCGAGCGACGTTGCGCCGGAAATGCCGTCGAGCGTTCTGAAGGTGCCGCGGAGATTGCCGGTATCCTTCATCCCAGGACGCCAGACGACCTTCTTGCCGCATAGGTCGAGTTCGATTGAGAGGTTGCCCTTGTGGAAGCGCTTGCCGTCGTCCTGGTAGCGCAGCAGCAAGTCGTCCGTGCGGATGACGAGCGCGTCGTCTTTGCGGTCGACGTCGAACTCGGGCACGGCGAGGTGTCGGTTGATGAACGCGAGCGAGGCCCGGTCCTCGAACGCGCCATTTGGCGACCACTCGATGCGGATCAGCGCCGGCGTCAGCACCGTGAATCGGGCCTTGTCGAGCGTGACGATGGCCTTGGGTCCGGGGCTGGGGTCGTGTTGTTCGGCGCCGGCGAGACTGGCGAGGCTGTTGTTGACCATGGCGCATCCAATGAGGATCGTGCGGGCAAGTCGGGAGGACATTTCAACTCTCCGATCGAGCGTACCAGGTGTTGACCGATCGCCAGTGCGTTCGGACCGTGCGCCGACGAGTATCTCTCGAATTCGAGTCTTCGGCCACAGCGTTGCCGCGAGCTTCGGTTGTTGTCTGGTCTTCGCGCTGCGGCGGGGATCACCCAGGACTCCGAGCGATCCCGATCTCGGGGCACCTCGGCTTCGCCCGTTGTTTCGTCTTCAATCCGGCCGAGAAGGCGGGAAGGATCATGCACAACTACTGCTTTCAGAGGGCGTTACGACAATCCGCCTCAAACCTGGCAATGCCGATTCGGTTGTGTTATCATATAAGGTCAGGAGGTGGGTTTCGCCCGCGTCTACTCGGACGTTGGCAGGAGTGGTGCAACTCGGCCGCCGATTCCGGCAGCCACAAGAGCCAGAGGCCGAAGTACGGCGACGGTAGCGAGCCGACCGTCGTTGGACTGGACGTCCGGTCGCTGGGACCGCCTTGGTTTGCGGAACCTTCCTCCACATCGAGGTGGTGCGAGTCTGTGATCTGCAAGAGCCGACAGTCGGATTCGCCGTTCGCGAGGCGTACCGGGTTGGGATTCACGATCCTCGAGTTGCTGGTCGTGGTCTCGATTCTCGCCGTCCTCATGTCGATCTTGCTCACGACACTCTCCAAGGTCCATCGCACGGCGAACAGTCTCGTATGCCAGACCAAGCTTCGGACCGTAACCCAGCGATTCACTCTCTTTGCGGACGACTATGCGCCTACGGATCGTGGCGACAGCAAGCGTTTCGGGCCATCGCTCTTGTTCCTGGACGATTTCCAGGAAAGCCTGTACCGCGTGGACGAGTTTTGGGATCTGGGGGAGCCCGACGGCAAACCTGTGTTGTACGACAAGAACCAGCAGCCGTTGATGTGCCCCACGGGTCCGAGCATGTTGTCGCGACGGGGCGGGGGCGGCTTGGCTTATTCTGTTCTTCCGTATCGCAACGTTAGCTACGCTTTCAACATGCACATGGCGCGGGCCGACTCCGAGGAGGACGGCACCTTCGTTCTCAAGGAGGTCATCATCAGCACCAGCGTCATGGATCATCCACTCGCGCCGCTTGTCTTCGATGTTGATGCCGAAAAGGCCGTGTCCGATGGCAGGAGCCCCTTCTATACGGCGCCACCGCCGGACGAGGACTCTCCTTGGACCCATCAGTATCCGTGGTACCCGTCCCGCCGACACGACGGCAGGTTCCAGGCTGCGTTTGTCGGTGGACACGTCGCCTGCTCCGCCAACCCCGCACACGAGCCCGGTTGGGAGTGGTCATTCGACAGTGCGAAAACCAACCCCTACCCGCCTTCCTAGTGCCGCGTTGCACCAGAAACGTGACGGTATCCGCTGGACTGAGGATCCTCTCTCGGTCCTCAGGCTGGTGCTGAGAAGGGACTCTCGGCGTAACGTATGGTCGCACTACTCATGAAACGCGGTGCCAGTTAGAGCACTGACCATGAGAGCGCAGACCACCGCGCGCGGTGCAGTTGCGTCCGACGCCCGTATCGAACGTCGAAAACCAACGATCTCCGGCGGTCGACGGGGCGTCGGCCGCTACAGAATAGGCTACACTGCTCTAACCCAATGGCGGAACCGCTCCGACCCGTGATGAGAGATCGGCCAACGTGAAGCTGAGACACAAGTTCGTCATTCTTGCCTTTGTGTACGTGGTGTCGCTCTCCGCAAACCTCGCCATGTCCGCCTGGTGCATCCTCGTCTACTTCCAATCCGCATTCGTCGAATTCCGCTCCACAAGCGCAAGGCAATCGGAGGTTGAATGGATGCGAGCGCTTGTTCGCCGACAGCTCAAACTCCTGGAAGAGGGCGGGGAAACGGCGGGGTACCGCGAATTGCAGGCCGCCATGTCGGCCGCGCTCTCCCGGCTCGACGCCGGGCTTGCCGGCGACCTGGACGCTCGTTTGCTCAGCTCCGTCCGCGAGGCTTCCGACGCGACACAACTCGTGGCTCGCCGGCGTCTCGACGCGATTGATCGCCCCGGGACGCCGGTGCCTGCGCTCTCCCAGGAGGATCGGCGATGCTTCTCGAGGCTGGACGATCTGTTGAACTCGGTCGGCTCGACGCTCAGCCAGGATTTGACGTCCGCCATGCAGCGCGCCGGTATTACACAACAGCGTGTCGTGACCATTCTCATCGCGAACGCCATTTGTGGAATGTTGCTCTGCCTGGTCGGCGTCGTGCTCGTACGACGTTGGGTGCTGCGGCCGGTCGAGCACCTCCGCGAAGCAACCCGGGAAATCTCGCGGGGGCATTTCGATTACCGGATGAAACCGAGGACTCGCGATGAACTCGGCAGGCTCGCCGAGGAAGTCAACCAAATGGCCGCAACCATCGTGCAGATGCAGGCCAAACTCGTCGAACAGGAACGTCTCGCAGCCGCCGGCGAGATGGTCACCAGGCTTGCGCACAACATCCGCAACCCGCTCGCGGGCATCCGCGGATTGGCCGAGGAGACCCTGCAGTTTCGAGGCGACGATGTTGCGGTCGGCGACGCCCAGAAGCGCATTATCAACTCCATCGATCGGTTCGAGAAGTGGCTCCACGATCTGCAGAAGTCGGTTTCGCCGCTCACGCTCAATCCGCAGTGGGTGTACCCCAAGACCCTCGTCGCAAACGTCTGCACCGCACTGAAACCCATGGCGGACCGGCGGAAAGTCGGAATCGAGGTCGACATCGATCCCGCGATGCCTTGTGTGGAGTTGGACGACACCCACTTCGAGCATGTCCTGGTCGCACTTCTGACAAACGCGCTGCAAGCCTCGAAGGAAGGACAGTCCGTTCAGGTGACAGTTTCCCCTCGTCGCGACGGAAGCGACTGCTGGCGCCTCTCGGTGGTCGATCAGGGGGACGGCATTCCTGAGGACCTTCAGTCGAAGATATTCCTTCCCTATTACACAACGAAGGCCGGCGGAAACGGCATCGGCTTGGCAATGGCCAACAAAGTCGTCAAAATCCACGGTGGGCAACTGACCGTCGAATCCCGGCCCGGGCATGGCGCCCGGTTCGACGTCGTCATGCCGGGCATGATCGGAGAAGAGTGATACGTGGCCGACATCCTGATCATCGACGATGAGGAGAACCTCAGTTACTCCATTCAGTTGGCTCTCAAGCGGAGCGGTCATGCGTGCCGCATTGCGGAGAACGGCAAAGGGGGCTTGGCCGAGTGCGCGAAGCAATTGCCGGACCTGGCGCTCGTCGACATTCACCTGCCCGACATCAACGGACTCGACCTGATGACACGGATGGCCGAACGTGGCTTCGACATTCCCGTCGTCGTCATTACCGCCTTCGGCACTGTGGACAGCGCGGTCGACGCCATGAAACGCGGCGCGTTCGATTACCTGCAAAAGCCGCTCGTCATGGAAGAGGTGTGCCTGACCGTCGGACGTTGTCTCGAAAACCGCGCAATCCGAAATCAGCTCGACGCCTATCGCCAGGCCCAACATCGCGAGTCCAGTCAACTTACGCTCATTGCGGAGTGTCCCGAGATGCGCCAGGTGATCGAGTTGGGAAATCGAATCGCCGACTCCACCCAGGATACCGATCAGGAACTCCCCACGGTTCTGCTGCTCGGAGAAACGGGGACCGGAAAGGAAGTCGTTGCCAGGTACATCCATCACCGCAGCAGGCGAGCCGACCTTCCCTTCATCCATGTGAACTGCACGG
This sequence comes from Planctomycetota bacterium, assembly GCA_043813895.1. Taxonomy (GTDB): domain Bacteria; phylum Planctomycetota; class Phycisphaerae; order UBA1845; family UTPLA1; genus CAZTAR01. The sequence continues at coordinate 4,103 of JBDRKQ010000055.1, read as the reverse complement.
CCATTCCGGAAAGCCTCTTCGAGTCCGAACTTTTCGGCCACGAGCCCGGCGCGTTTACCAACGCGAAGACCGCCAAGAAAGGACTGCTCGAAATGGCCAATGAGGGGACGCTTTTCCTCGACGAGATCGGCGACATGCCCCTCGCCACACAGGTGAAGCTCCTCGTCGCGATCGAGAGCGGCCGGTTCCGCAGGCTCGGTTCGACGACTGAGCGCGTTGCGCACGTCCAGGTCCTTGCCGCCACGAACACCGACCTACAGGCAAAGACTGAACGAGGGGAGTTCCGCGCTGACCTCTTCTACCGCCTCAACGCCTTCTGCATCGATCTGCCCCCGTTGCGAGACCGCGGGGATGACATCATCCGGCTCGCCGAGCACTTCACCGACCGCTTCTGCAGGAAGTTCCGAAAGCCCGCGCTCAAGCTCTCGTCGGAAGCGGTCAGGCTCATCAAGGAAAACCCCTGGCCTGGCAACGTCCGAGAGTTGGCGAACGTCCTGCGACGTGCGGTTCTCGTCACCGACGGTGAAGTCCTTTCACCGCGGGAAATCGGGCTCGAAATGTCATCTTCCTCCTTGCAGGCGGGCGGTGATCAGCGCGCTGGCCTAGACCTCGACAAGCTCGATGGCGAGGAGTGGACGCTTTCCTCCTTCGAGAAGATCGTCATGCAGACAGCCCTCCGGAAGACAGACGGCAACATCTCGGAAGCGGCCCGCCTGCTCGGGCTCACGCGGGGAGGCCTTCGACACCGCCTGGAGAAATCCGGGCTCCAACCGCCATCGACAAGCCCGCCCAAGAGCGGAGCCGGCTGAACCCTCAGCCGCTCTGGCCGTACGCAGCCGTTGGCGGGACCGATCTCGCGGGCCGGCCGCTCCTCTCGCGACACCATAACCCACGGGAACAGAGTCAGTTACGACTGTTTTGCGCGGACACACCGCTTCTGGCCCGCCACTTGCCATAAACCTCGCCTAGCTGGTGAGGGTCGCATGCGCTGTCCAGGATCGAACTTCCGGATGGTGTCCTCACCTCGCTCGAAAACCAAGTGTGTTCGGTCAGTGGGTGTTTGTTGGCTCGCCCACCCACTGGCTAATGCCACCCGGTGGTCGGACCGGGTGGTTTTTTTTCGGTTTCCACCTCCGAGGCGTGTCGTGCCTGCCCACTCCGCGGGGATTCAGGGCAGTCAGATTTCTTTATGCGGCGTCTTGCAGCAGCAGCCGACGGTCGTGGTGGACGGTCTGTGTTCGCCGCAGGGGGGCGACGCCACATCCGGTGTTGCGGCCTGCCGCACGTATCTCTCGCCACTAAAACGAGTTATCGGCGGTCTTCCGACTTGCGTCTTCCGCGAGTTGTTGGAGAGATTCTGATATACTAGTTAGACTGAGGCTTGGATTCACCGGCAACTGCGGGCCAACATCGCTCTGGCCTATGCGAATGAGAAGATACCGTGGCATTCCTCCTGCCTTTCGAGACTGAGATCATTGCGTTGGATCAGCGGCTTGCCGGCTTGCCGGAACATGACCCGGATCGCGCTGTTGTGCGGGCTCGGTTGGTGGAACTCGAACGGGAAGTATATTCTGCCCTGTCCGCCCACGACACATTCCTGCTGTCGGGGCACCCGCTCCGTCCCAAGGCACTCGATTACATCAGACACATTTTTCAGGATGTCCGACTCTTGTCCAACCCGGATGTCCGCGGTGACCACCTGGTGGTTGCGGGCGAGGCCCAAATCGAAATCGACGGCCGGCTGATCGACGTCATGGTCATCGGACAGCAGACCGGTCCGTCGTCGCAACAGGAGGAGCTTCTCAAGTTGCCGGTCGCCGAGTACCGGCGGTGGAACCAGGGCATGGGCTTTCCCGACGGCTACCGGAAGGCCGTGTACTTCATGGACCTCGCCGAGCGGCGTGGGTGGCCGGTCGTCGTATTCGTCGATACGCCGGGCGCGGATCCCTCGGAGTTCTCCGAGGAACAGGGACAGGCCTTCGCGATCAACGAAGTGATCCACAAGACCACGTCTCTCAAGACGCCCAATCTCTCCTACATCATCAGCCTCGGGGCCAGCGGCGGGGCGATTGCCATTACGCCGACCAATCGCACGATTATGAATCAGTACGCGACGTATATGGTCATCAGCCCGGGCGGTTGCGCGTCGATCCTGTTTCGCAACCGCAGTCCTGACTCGATTCGGCGAGCTGCGGAGGGGCTTTGCCTCACGTCGGCCGACGCCGTGAGGCAGAGCACGGTGGACGACGTCGTCGAGGAAGGCCTGCATCCCGGTCATCGCTATCCCGGTGAGCTTCTGGAGAAAGCCAAGGACGCGATCGAGCGGAATCTGGCCCAGCTTGTTCACCTGAGCGGTCCCGATGCGGAGGAGCACCGTCGGGCCAAGTTCTTCAAGATGGGCGTCTGGAGTGAGGCTGGCGAGAAAAGAGCACCGAACGCGCTGGCCAAACAGGCGGCGAGCCATCGCATGTCACTCACCCGGCTCCAGGAGGCGATCGCCGATTATTTTGCCGAGCAGAACCACATCGAAATCGAGTGCAACCGCAAGACGCGGGATGAGGCTGCGGCGCTGGGCGGCATCGGGCCCCGCCAGAATGTCGCCCGTCTGATCTATGCGATCGAGAAGGCGGATGCCGCGTACCTTTGCAGAGTCCTCTCGATTGAGAGCCTGCCGTTCAGCGGGTCGCTGTGGGCCGAAATCCGCGAGTTCGCCCTGGCTCGCCGGTACGGTCACAAGGACGGCAGGAGGACGTTCCATCCGAACGGCGGTGAGTCGCCTTACCGCCGGCTGCACCCCGTGGACTGGATCCGACGAGTTGCGGACGAGGGGTCTTTCCGGGAATTCGCCGAGACCATTCGCTATTGCTCCGTGGACCAACTCGGCTTTCCGCAATACCCCGAAGCGCTCGAGCGGGGGATCACGAACACCGGTCTGCACTCCGGCCTGATCACCGGCGGCGCGAGAATCGGCGAACACAAGACGGTCCTCGCGATCAACAACTTCGGCCTCGCCGGCAGCAGTCTTTCCGACGAGATCGGCGAGAAGTTCCGCTTCGCAGCCCAGAGAGCACTCACGAGGCGCAGGCCGCTGATCTCCGTCGCGATGGGCGGCGGCGCGCGGATGCAGGAGGGCACGCCCTCGATGCATCGCAACATCCCCAAGGCTCAGCACGCGCTCAACCTGTTGGAAGAGGCATGTGTGCCGCACATCTCCGTCATCTGCGATCCCACGCTCGGTGGCACGGCCATCAGCTACGGTCTCCGCGGCGACTACATGATCGTCGTCGAGGGCTCCGCGAACATCGGCTTCTCCGGCAAGCGAGTCGTCGAACAGTTCCAGGAGCGCAAGGTCGCCGCCGACTTCCAGCACGAGAGCTGGCTGCTGCACCACGGATTCGTGGACGAAAGCGTCGCCACCGACGCCCTCCGCGGCCGGCTCGCCGAGCTGCTCGATCACGTCGCCAAGGGCGGCAAGCTCTCGGCCCTGCAGACCCGCAGGCCTCGCTCGTGGAAGCCCACCCAGGAACGCCTGCTCGGCGCCGCATCGCCGCAGGAACAGGACGTCAAAAAAAAAGAGCGTAGCCAACCACGGGAGCGCGTGACGGTCTAATCCGAGCCCCAAGCGCCAGCGCGGGGCTTTTGCGAGTAGACCGTACGCCAATCGTCCCGCTCGCTTGCGCTCGGGGCTCGGATCATGGGCACAACAAAAGTGATACTGCTCTCCGCTTCGCGATGAAAACGACGGCGTGATCGTTCCGCGTTTTTTTGCATTTCCTTCTGGCAGACGACGCGTGCGCAATTCAACAGGCATCGTCGGCGTCCGTTTACACCAGAAAAAAGTGCAAACGCCCGCAAACGCCCGCAAAGTCTTTGGACCGCGGTGTCGTTTGTTTGGGAGCGATTGCATCGCGTCTGTTTGTTATTCGTGCTCAGCGCTCCTTGAATTGGACACGAATTGTGAATGTAGAATTGAGAACGTAGAAAAGGGGTGCTGGTCGGGTGGCATGCTTTCACGCGACACAGTCGCGGGTAAGCATGATGGATGTCGAGCAAACATGCCTACCCGTCCCGCTTGCGCGGGTCGTGAAGGCATGGCACCCGGC
>JBDRKQ010000054.1:0-12215 GCA_043813895.1 Planctomycetota bacterium | reverse complement strand
GATCTCGGTGGGGCCGTCGCGCTTGATCGGCTCTCCGCGAATCCAGTCTATGCCCTTCTCGAAGAACAGCAGGTCCTTGCTCTCAGATGAATCCTCGAACGAGAACATACCCTTGGAGCCGATGACCACCAGCCGATGTTCCTTAAAAGGATGCAGCCAACTCACGAAGATGTGCCCCACGATATTGTCCGGATACGAAAGGACGGTGAGCGTCGTGTCGTGAATGTGGGGCTGGAGGAACGCGCCGCCCGTCGACTGCACACCCGTGGGTGTCAATCCGATGATGTATTGAAAGATGGAGATATCGTGCGGCGCGAAGCTCCAGAGGATGTTCTCCTCGGTTCGCACGGTACCGAGATTCAGGCGGTTGCTATAGACGTACTGCAACTTGCCGATCTTCCCGTGTTCGATCAACTCCTTGATCTTGCAAACGGCCGGGTGAAAGAGCAGCACATGCCCGACCATGAGATTGACGCCGTTTCGCTTTGCAAGCTCGTGGAGGCTTCGCGCCCGGGCAGCGGTCAGTGCGAGAGGCTTCTCGACCAGTACATGCTTCTGATGGCAGAGAATGATCTCGGCGATCTCGTCATGCGTCTCCGCGGGCGTGGCGATTGTGAAACCGTCGAAGTCCTCTTCGACCGCGTCCTGCGCGCTCGCAAACGTCCTCACACCCGGGTAGGCCTCCTGCATTTTGCGCAGCACATCTGCGTTGATGTCGACGATTCCGGCAAGATGGCCGAGGTTGGCAAGCGTCTTGATATGGTTCTTGCCCCACCTACCGGCCCCGATGACACAGACGTGCTTGCCCATAGAACTGCCTCGTTGTATGGATGACTTCGTCCTGCATATCCGTGGTGAGTTCCGGGTAAATCGGCAGGGCAATCGTATGAGAGGCCGCGTGCTCGCTGTGCGGGAAGTCGCCGGCAGAGTAACCCAAGTCCTGGAAACATTCCTGCATGTGGAACGCAATGGGGTAATAGACCTCGTTACCGATCCCGGCCTCGTTCAGCGCATTTCGGAGTTCATCGCGCCGGTCCGGCGTCGAAACGACGTACTGGTTGTAGATGTGATACGCCCGTTCGTATGCGATGACGGGTTTCTTGGCATCTTGGATATCGAGGTGCTCATCATAGTAGGCGGCGTTTTGTTGCCGCATCGCGTGCCACTTGTCGAGATGCGGCAGCTTGACGAGTAAAACCGCCGCCTGGATCGGGTCGAGCCGGAAGTTCCCGCCGATTAGCGGGTGATAATACTTGGGCTCCGCGCCATGATTGCGAAGCTGCTTCAACAGTTTCGCCGTGCCCTCGTCGTGCGTCACGACCATTCCGCCGTCGCCGATGCCACCGAGGTTCTTGCTCGGGAAGAATGAAAAGCACCCCATCATCCCCATGGTGCCGGCCTTGCGCACCCCCGAACCGCTCGGGTATCGGGCGCCGATTGCCTGGGCCGCATCCTCGATCACGGGAATATCGTATCGCCGTGCGACTTCGAGGATTGGGTCCATGTCGGCGCACTGCCCGTACAGGTGAACGGGAATGATTGCCTTGACTCGATCGCGCCGGCCGCCCTCACGCGCAAACCAGTCCCGCAGTGCACCGGGGTCCATGTTGTAGGTGTCGGGATCAATGTCCACGAAGACGGGCGTCGCGCTCAGTCGGGTGACGACGCCGGCCGTGGCGAAGAAGGAGTACGGCGTGGTCAGGACAAGATCACCGGGGCCGACGCCGATTGCCATGAGCGAAACCAGGAGCGCGTCGGTCCCCGAGCTGACGCCCACCGCATAACGCGCGCCGACGTACTCGGCGATCTTCTCCTCCAGCTCCTCTACTTTCGGGCCCATGATGTATCGCGTGGAATCAATGACTTCGCAGACAGCGTTCTTGATCTCCGCGTCCAGCGATTTCAACTGAGCCTTCAGGTCCAACAGCGGGACTGCCATGCTTGCCTCCTCCGGGGATATAGGCCCCCACCGCACCGGCGCTCCCCACGAACCCGTGGGCGGTCGAGTGCGGCCTGACACTGCAATGTCCGTCCGAGGCCCCTTCTTGTCAAGTGCCATGGTATTCCTCGGACCGAATGGGACGTGTGACGAACGCGACGAGCCCCCCATGATCCGTCAAGGGCGTCGTGTACGCGGTCGCGACAACGGGGCGCCACCGCTCAGCTTTGATTGAAGCGATCCGGGCGACATGGAACGGCCCGATTCAGCCGCCCGCCGGTGCTCTGGGAACAAGCGTGAACATGATCTCGTGCAGCGACGGATCCGAAGCCATAGAGAAGCCCTCCGGAAGAACGAACTGCACGGAGCGCGTGATTTCCTTGTTGGGCTCATCCGCAGCCATGACGTCGACAAAGCCGCGGATCGTGTCGAGCGGTAGTTGTTCGACCTGGCCGCGCGGGCCTCTCAGTTCGATATCGCAGCGAAAGCTTTGGCCCGACCGGGGTACGATGGTGTATCGGCTTTGGACCTCGTCCGGGATCGACCACGTAATCTGGATCGGCCCCTTGCGCCGGGTCTCGGAGAGAGACTCGATACGGCCGCTGATCGTGATCTCGCTCGCGGGCGTAATCTGTGCCGGCTTCTCGGGATCAAGGCCGTCGCACTCGAATGTCACCGGAACGGATATCTCGAATGTGTTGTCCGCGCGGCACACCTCGCGGATGCGCTGTTCGACATCCGGTCGAAACGCCGGGTCCACTTCCAATCGTCTGGCGGCAAAGCGGGGAAGCCTCACGGAGAGCCGTTTCGGCGAGACCTCGGCGACCACGCGCAAGTCTCCGTAGTCGGGCTCGACAACCACGTTGGGGACCGACTGGTATGTGTCGATCAAGACCAAGGCTGTTTCCGGCGACACGGACTTGACTACCAGGCCGGCCTGACGGACTTCCTTAACCTGATAGAGCACATCTCTCTCGGTGGAAACCGACCGAGGCTCAGAACCGGGCAGTTGCGTCTCGTTCACATTTGCATCGAGGAGTGCTTTGGACTTGAGCAGATCCTCGAAGGCCCGAAGTTGTCTGCGACGGCCCTCGAACAGAACGTGCATTGCTATCTGATAGGGCGGCTCGGCGAATGAGGCATAACGCTCAGAGGTGTCGCTATTCAACCGGACCGAGATCGGAAACGATTTCTCTTCGCGCACGCCCTGATCCGCCACCAGCCAAATGAAGACGGTCAGGGTGATCACCACCGCCGCTGACTTGACTTTCTTCCACAGTTGTTCGGTCATGTCTGCCAGCCGTCCTGTGTCCTCAAGAATCCTCCGGTTCCGGCGTTTGCCGGCCTAACTTCTCCTTGAGGAGCTGCCGGAGAGAGTCCGGCGTTAGAAACCTACGCATCGTCCCGTGCTCCACAATGGTGATGTTCCCGGTCTCTTCGCTGATGATCAGAACGATCGCGTCGGATTCTTGTGAGATCCCCAGTGCCGCGCGGTGCCTGGACCCGAACGAAGGGTCGAGATCGTCCGTGGACTCGGCGAGCGGGAACTGGACCGCTGCCGCCGCCACGCGGCCCTGCGAGATCACGACGCCCATGTCGTGCAGGGAGGAGCCGGGCCAGAAGATCGTCGTGAGCAACTCCTCCGAAACTTCCGCGTCGAGCGTGCAGCCGGATTCCACCAGTGCTCCGAACTCGGTCGACCGCTCGAAAGCCATGATCGCGCCGATCTTGTTCTTCGCAAGGTACGTCGCCGCCTTGACGACCTCCTCGATCAGCCGGTCCACTTCCTTCTTGGTTCCGACAAACCACGAGGCGGCGCCGAGTCTGATCAATGCGCGGCGCAATTCCGGCTGAAACGCTACCAGGGCAATAAGAAACAGCGCGCCCACAAAGGTCGGGTAGAGCACCTTGATGCGCTCCAGTTCCAGGAGATTCGCCGCAAGGAAAACGACCAACGTGCCCCCGACGAGAAGCAGGGTAAACCCCCGCAAGATCCGGGCCCCACGCGTCCCCCGGAGGAATCGCATGGACGCGTACACACCGATTCCGATCACGAGCAACTCGATGATGTCGGCCCATCCGCGCCGTGTGTATATCTCCCGAAGAGCGTCGAGCACCTGATCCAACATGTGTTACGAACCCGTCTGAGGAGCGAGACACGTTGCGTGATGGGCCGGCCGCCCGGCAGCGGTAGCCCCACTGGACACTAATATACATCGGCCGTAGCATGTGAGCCAGCACTTTACCCGAGACATTCGCGGCCCTGCGGTTTGCCGCCGGGCGTTCCCAAACGGAGGCGGCAGCCTTGCCGGGCAAATCAGTCTTCATCACACGCTCGATACCGGAAGCCGGGATCGCCCTGCTCGCCGCATCCGGCCTGTCCGTGCGAATGAACCCTCTCGCCCGAGCCCTCCGGCCGGAGGAACTCCGAGAGAAAGCCGGGCAACACGACGCCGTCATCTGCCAAATCTCCGACACCGTCGACGAGGCCGTGCTCGCGGCCGCCGCGCCGAGGTGCAAGGTCTTCGCCAACTGTGCCGTCGGTTTCGACAACATCGACATTCGGGCCGCCCAGCGGCTCGGCATCACTGTCACAAACACGCCGGACGTGCTGACCGAAGCCACCGCTGACTTGACCTGGGCCTTGATGCTGGCCACCGCCCGCCGACTCGGCGAGGCGGAACGCCACCTTCGCGCGGGGGCCTGGCGGGGTTGGGGCATGTTGGATTTCCTCGGGGCGGACATCCACGGGAAGACCCTCGGCATCGTCGGGGCCGGCAGGATCGGGACCGCCGTCGCCCGGAGGGCCTCGGGCTTTTCCATGAAGGTGCTCTACGCCGATCCCGAGACGAATGACCTCCTCGACGGCATGGGCGCCGGACGGGTCAGCCTGCTCGAACTCCTGCGGTCCAGCGATTTCGTGTCGCTCCATATCCCCTTGACCGAATCCACGCGGATGCTGCTCGACGACAAGGCGTTGCGGGCCATGAAACGCAGCGCCATTCTGATCAACACCTCGCGTGGGGCCGTCGTGGACGAATCGGCCCTGATTGAAGCCCTACAGAGGAGCCGGATTGCCGGAGCGGGTCTGGACGTGTACCGGAGCGAGCCCCATGTCCCGCGGGAACTGCTCGAAGTGGGGAATGCCGTGCTCTTGCCGCATATTGGTTCTGCCACGGTGGCAACTCGTTCGCGAATGGCGCAGATCGCGGCGAGCAACGTCGTCGCCGTGCTTCGCGGCGAACCGGCTCTGGATCCGGTTATCCCCTGAGGCTCGCGCGCATCACTGTGCGGGGAGTTCGCTGAGATGGCTGCAGCAACAGACCATCATCGCATGCGGTCGGACAGACCAGCAGACTCTCATCTGAGAGTGCTCACGGTGGTGCGCCGGATTCCGCCGGGATTCGTCTGCACCTACGGTCGTGTAGCGGATGCGGCTGACATGCCACGCTGCGCGAGGATGGTGGGGCGGATTCTTCGCGATTCGCCATTGTCCGCTGGCGTTCCGTGGCATCGGGTCATTAGCGCCTCGGGACGGATCAGCGAGAGGGGCGGCCCCGGGGGCCACGAACAGCGGCGACTCCTGGAAAACGAGGGCGTAGTCTTCGACGCGAATGGGAAAGTGGACTTATCGGCATATATGTGGCGGCCGTTGCAAAGCAACAGGTAGGCATGAGAGTCGCATGATGCAGTCGCCCGATCTCGCTCTTGTGTGCGAGGATGCCACGCGAGTATGATGAGAAAATGCTGAAAAGCCGAAACGTGGAAGGCCGAAAAGCGGAAACGTGGGCGTGATGAGCAGAGACACGGGTAGGCTCGGCCGCCGATGGCGGCCTCACATACCCATGTTACCCCACGAGAGAACTGAAAACTGATGGCTGAAAGCTGATAACCGCACCACGGAGAGTTGGCAGGGCATGTTTCGCTTCAAGGTGTTTGAGAACGGTGTGCCGGCGAAGAAGGTGGATGTCGAGGGCGCGCATCTACTGGGCTCGGACCGCGTCCCTCTGCGGGCGGCCATCTCATTCGCGAACGGCGAGGTCGTTTGCGAACCGCGTGCCCGCGGCACCGCGGCGCTGGCCCTGATGTGGCCCGTGCCGGGGCGAGGTCACCTCATGCTCGAAACGACCCGGCTCGTGGAACGGAAGGCCCCGTACAACCTGCACGTCGAGTTGGCCCGCGGCGAATTGATGCGGATCAGTCAGAAGCGGGAGGACTGGGGGCTCTACGACTTCGTGGAGGCGCAGGCACTGTACGAGCGGGTTGACCAGGCAAAAGCCCTGCTCGTCGACGCGATGACAGCGGCGGACAAGGTCGAATCGGCGAGACTCGGGGACGCCGCCATCGCCGCCAGCGTCGAAGTAGCCGAGGCGATCAGCGTCTTTCACGCCGAGTTGATCCTTCAAAGGCGGATTGAAGTGCGGAAGATCGTCAAGCGTCCGCTTGGCTGTATCGTGCATGACTTGCCCGGCATTCGAAACCAGCTCCCGCGCCTGGCGGAGGCATTCGACTTCGCGTCACTGCCGTTCAATTGGCGGCTCATCGAGCCGCGGGAGTCGAAGTATCAGCCCGAGCCACTCGAACAGTGCCTTCAGTTGTTGCGGAAGAGCAAGATGCCGATCTGGGGACGCGCCCTGTTGTCATTTGATAAGGCCTACCTGCCTGAGTGGCTCCGGAGTTGGGCTCGAGACTACGAGGGGTTGCGCGAACGAGTCATCAGGCAGATCAAATACGTGCTCAGGCAGTTCGGCGCACACGTGCGCGCCTGGGAGGTCATCAGCGGTCTGCACGCGCACAACCCGTTCGGCCTCAGCTTCGAGCAAATCATGGATCTGACCAGGACGACTGCGGCGCTGGTCAAGCAAATGTCGCCTCGCAGCAAGGCAATCCTCGGAATCGTGCTGCCTTGGGGAGAGTACTACGCCCATGATCCCAAGACCATTCCGCCGCTGCTCTATGCCGAAATGGTCGTGGAAAGCGGCATCAACTTCGACGCGTTTGGGCTCGATCTGCGGTTTGGCGGAGACGATGCCGGTGAGGGGACGGATCGACTCTCGAGACGCTATGTCCGCGACATGTTGCACGTCTCTGCAATGTTGGACCGATTCGCGAACCTGGGCAAGCCGCTCCACGTGACGGCAACGGGCGTTCCGTCTGCCGGCGGGGGCGGCCCCGCAGGTTGTTGGGGCAAAGCGTGGACGCCGGATGTTCAGGCGGAGTGGGTTCGCAACTTCTACCAGATCGCGTTCTCGAAGCCGCAAGTGGATACCGTCGCCTGGCATACCCTGGCGGACAGTGAGGGTGGGGGGGGCGACGGTCTGCTGACGCAGGATCTGGCTCCGAAGCCCGCCTGGAAGACACTCCTGGAGTTCCGGAAGCAACTGGCGCCCGGCCAGTCCTAGGGACTACTTCAAAACTGTGGCATGTGGCACAGGCGTCCCGGCTGTGGTCCCACCACCGGTATTATCAGCCGATTCCGACTGTATCTGCTCGTTTCTTGGTACTGCCTCTTCACGTGCCCATCCGAATCGTATGCTTGTCAGGAGGAGCAAGGTGCGCCCCGCGCACACCATTCTGCTCCCAGCCCTCGCGCGTTTCCGGATTGCGTCCACTGTCCGTTTGCGGTCGGTTACTGAGGAGGCGAAGCCGTGGTCGAAGTCCTTCAGCGATTCTCCGCCACAAACCTGACGGGCTTGCTTGGCGTCGTCTTACTTTTCTGGGCGGTTTGGCCTGTGCTTTGCGGCGTGCTCGGAGCAAGGCGAGGGCAAGGCCTGCAGGGTGTAATGCACGGGCTGCTGTGGGGCCCTCTCGCTTTGCCGGTCGTGCTTCTCGGCGGCAGCCGGCACGTGTGCCCGACCTGCGGCAAGCGGACCCTGCGCCATCCTGCCGAACCGCAACCCGAGATGACGCTTGTGATGGCACCACCGGTCATCGCTCGACCAGCCTCTATCGAAATGTTGCCGTCGGCAGACCATGAGCCTGCGGAGGATCCGATCGCACCGGCAAACGACGTGGAAGAAGCCGCAGAACTGCACGCATGGGTCAACGGCGACTCAGGAGATCCCTGCGCTACGACCTCGCACTGTTGAGTCAAGGGACACTGCTCGAGAGCAATGGAGCACGAGCCTGTCAAGCGAGGATGAACGGAGCACTACTCGCCGGCGTCGCCCTCGCCGGCTTGTTCCCGGACAATCGCGAGAATCTGCCGTTCCATCTCACGGTCTCGCGGCATCTCTGTCCAGACTTGGTCCTGGCTTGGCCGAATGCCGGCATCGTGATCGATGGGGGTCTCGTTGGGCAGGTCGTTGAATCGCTGGTTGTCCCGGAAGACACGGTGGTCTGAGGTGTCCAGCCGCTGCACGCCCACACGGCAACTGACGACGCAGCCTTCTGCATCCGGCTTCACGAACATGACGGCCGTGCGGCGCATTCGGTTCTTGTATCCGATGGCGGCATCGCGGATACGGCCGGTCCCGCCCTTCTGTTCGTACTCGGCGGGCGCGCCCTGGATCAGGCCGCGCTCGGGGTCCGTCTCCTCGAGCCGAAACCACTGCCGCATCGCGTAGATGCCCGCATCGTAGGCGGCAGGCCGGGCCGTGTTGGGCAGCCGGATTTGGGCCCAGCCCCCCGACCGTCCCTTGGCGGTATCCGGGGCGTCCAGGTCGGAACACCCGCCCGCCGTGAGCGCAAGAATCATCAAGCCCATCAGCGCCGGTCGCATACGTTGCGGCTTGCGGGCAATCCGTACGGTTGTGGCAAATGTAGCTGAATCCATCGGTCCGACTCCCATTCCCGCGCCCCCGAGACCCTGGAAGCGTAGTCACCGGCAGTGGGACAGTCAACAAGCCCGGTTTGTGTTAGACTCCTCGGTTCGAAATGGCATTCTTGAGGACGAAATACCTGGACCTGATCGCCGGTCGCCGTCAGGGGTTGCTCTTCGACCTGCTGCGCGGACTGTTGGCCCTGCTCTCGGTTCCCTACCTGGGCGTGGTCACCGCACGCAACGCGTACTACCGACTGATCAAGAGCAGCGCCAGGCGACTCGGCAAGCCGGTCATCTCGATCGGCAATATCACCGCCGGCGGAACCGGCAAAACTCCCGTCGCCGCCCACGTTGCGAACATGCTCCAGCAACGAGGCCGGAAAGTCGCGTTGATCCTTCGCGGCTACAAGGGCCGGCCGATTCAATTCGACGACGAACAACGGAACTGGGCGGCCGAACGCTGGCGCAAGGAAAGCGACGAAGCGCTGGTTCTCAAACGCCTGTGCCCCAAGTCGCGGGTGCTGGTCAACCCGGATCGCATTGCGGCCGCCGGAGATGCCCTCGCGACGGGCGCCGATGTGCTCGTCCTCGACGACGCCTTCCAGCACCGCCGGATTGCCCGCGATCTGGACATCGTGCTGATCGACGCGACCGCGCCGTTCGGATACGGCTATCTGCTGCCGAGGGGGCTGCTACGCGAGCCGACCCGATCCCTCCAAAGAGCGGATGTTGTTGTCCTCACGCGCTGCAACCAAGTCGATGACGCGGCGAGGTCGCTTCTGCTTCGCCGAATTGACCGTCTCTCGGGCGGCAAGCCGCTGATCCAGGCCTCGCACCGTATCGTCGGCTTCACGGACCTGAAGGGGGCTCCGGTTGAGGTTGACGAACCGTCGGACATGCAGGCGATCCTCTTCGCGGGGATCGGGAACTTTGGCAGTTTTCGCTCCTGTGCCGAGGAGTTGGGCGTGCACGTACTGGCCGCTTACGAGTACCCCGACCACCACGACTACACGGCGGAAGAGATCGGGGGGCTGAGCAACGTCGCCGATACCCTTGAGGCCAACGTACTCCTGACCACGGAGAAGGACGCGGTCAAACTGGTGGGGCGTTGGGGTGAAGAAGCCTGCCGCCTGCTCGTCTTGCGGCTGGCGATCGAGTTCGACGCGGATGGCGATACAATACTCGCCGAGGCGGTGGACCGCGTCCTCGTGTAGTGTCTCAGGAATCTGACGACCTATGCAGGCGTCGCCACAAGGGGCCGACGCGACATGTGAGAGGCCCTCATGGCAAAGCAATACAAACCGGCCGATCTGTCCAAGCTGAACACGTACTGCGTGGGTGATCGCTCGCACAAGTTCGACGTCGCGCGGATGGCCAAGTTGCCGCCAAGAGGCGCCACCTTCCGCCGATGGTGGGATTCACTACCCCCCTTCCTCGGCGCAGCGGCGATTACGCAACTGGCCCGTGCGATTGTGGACGCCCGGGCGGCGGATCGCCCCGTCGTCTTCGCGCTCGGCGCTCACGCGGTCAAGGTCGGCTGTTCCCCGATCATCTGCGACCTGATCAAACGCGGCATCATCAGCGCCGTCGCCATGAACGGCGCAACCGCCATCCACGATGTCGAGGTAGCCACCATCGGCGAGACGAGCGAGGAGGTCGGCGACACGATTCTCGACGGCAGCTTCGGCATGGTCGAAGAGACGCCCGCGTTCTTCGCGGAAGCACTCAGCGCCGCGCGAGACACCGATCAGGGTCTCGGCGCCGCCATCGGGGATCATTTGCTCAAGGTCAAAGCGCCTAACAGAAAGCACAGCATCCTGGCCACGGCCCGGCGCGCGGGCATTCCCGTGACGGTCCATGTTGCGATCGGCACCGACACCATCCACATGCACGCGGCCGTCGCCAGGAGTGACCTGGCAGGCCGCAGCACGGTGGACTTCCGCATCATCTGCAGCGTGCTCGCCGACCTCGCGCCGGCCTCTCGCCGGAAGCCCGCCGGCGTCTGGTGCAACGTCGGCTCCGCCGTCCTCCTCCCCGAGGTGTTCCTCAAAGCCCTCGCCGTCGCCCGCAATCTGGGCAGCAATCTCGACGACATCACCACCGCCAACCTCGACATGATCCGACACTACCGACCGAGCGAAAACGTCATCGGCCGGCCAGTCAAAAAAGGCAAGGGCCTTCAAATCACCGGCCACCACGAGATCATGCTCCCGCTGCTCCGACAGGCACTGATCGAACTCGCCGAAGAGAAATGAACAAGGCAGTATTGGGAATGTAGAAGGAGTTGAGGACGCGTGCGCGGGCGATGGGTTCCGCCGAATCCGAGTTTCTCAATCCTCCATTCTCAATTCCAGACTCTGCCGCGTGCCATGCCTTCACGGCCGGCGGGAGCGGTAGGCATGTTCGTTCAGCAGAGGGTGCGTCAAGACGTACCCTACAACTGTACCAGCCCGAAGCGCAAGCGAGGGTAGAATCACGCCGCCCCGCGCGGACGGCCCTTGATTCGTCGCATGGTTTATCGTCTTCGTGTTGGGCCGAGATTCCCTTCTCAGCCCGTTCCGTTCTGCCCCGCTGATCCGTGGGCTTGCTCGCCGACTCATCGCCCCGGCACGATGCGACTCTCAACACCCAACACGAACACGCCGCCGCCGGAGCATCGCCAGACCGCCAAGGGCCAGCAGCGAAAGTGTGGCGGGCTCGGCGTTGCGCGTCGAGAGAACGAGAAAACGACCCCATGCAAGGATGGTCTATGGATCACGGGAGACATTCGCTTCCAAATCACGGATCAGCGCCGGCAAATCATTCGACACAACACTCCACAGAATATCGCTGTCGACATCCATGTAGTCGTGAACGATCTTGTGCCGCATCCCTACTATGTCCGGCCAAGGGATTGTCGGGTGCATCGCGCGACATTCAGCCGAGACGCGCCGGGCCGCCTCACCGATCACCTGGATCAAATGTGCCAGCGCAAGACGGAGCGTCTCGTCGGCGTCGTAGGCGCGACGATCCCGGCCCCGCAAGATGGCGACGGCCTTCCGCGACATATCAAGCATGTGCCCGAGGTAGACGAGGTCGTCTTTTTTATGGCTGCTCATACTGGACCTGTGAGCTGTTGAGGATGTGGTCTCGAAGGCGGCGATTCAGGGCCTTGTAGGTGACGAGGTCCACCGGCCGGCCGAGCAGCGACGATAGCTCGTCCTGAATCCTGATGAAGCCGAATCCGGGCACGTGACCCGGCTCGAATTCGACCAGGACGTCCACATCGCTGTCCGGTCCGAAATCATCCCGGAGCACCGACCCGAAGAAGGCCAGCTTGCGGATATGATGCCGCCGGCAAAAGTCCACGATCCGGTCGGCGGGAATCGCGAATTGAACGTGCCTGTCCATACCGGCATGTATTCTACACGATGGTCGCCAGACGGCAAAACCCCAGGCCGAGAATCCGTTCTCGGCCCGTTCCGTCTTGTTTCTCAATGCCCAGCACGGCTGCGCCCCCACCGCCGAAGCGAT
>JBDRKQ010000053.1:0-47149 GCA_043813895.1 Planctomycetota bacterium | reverse complement strand
TGATGGAGAAGCCGGATAAGCGACGGGCCGATGAAGCTCGCGAAACCCGGAGGGCGACTCACCGAACATGGCCCGGAACGCCCGCGTGAACGCTTCGTGCGCCTCATAGCCGGCATCGAAGGCTATCCGCGTCACGGGCTGGTCCGTCGCCTTGAGGTGAAACGCCGCCCGTTCGAGTCGCAAACGCCGGACATGCTCCTTGACGGACTCGCCGACCATCCCGCGGAAGATGCGGTGAAAGTGGTACGGCGAGAAGTGTGCGATCCGAGCCAGGTCTTCCAGCGACATCGCCTCGTCAAGCCGCCCCTGGATGTGGACCAGCACGCGGAGGATACGCTGGCGGTAGTCATGCTCTGTTTGCGATTTCATCGAGCAGTCCTCGAATCAGGCCTCCCAATCCACCTTTGTACTGTAGGCGGACCGGGCTTGCTTGACCGTTCTTGCGGTTTTCACCGTCGTCGGCGGATGCAGCGCCGGCCCACCATGGTCGACGACGACCGCGGAACGCCTCTCGATCACCCAGGTCGGCCACAGGAGGCGACGCCGGTGCGCCTGAGAGGCTGCGCATCTCGGCCCGTCCGTGTGAGCGCTCGATCATAACACGCCAAAAATGGGGTGTTTACCCGACGCGACGACACTGGCAAAAGGCTACACTGGGATCGTAGTCGGTGAGCAGTTTGCCTGAACACGAGCAGCCGAACCAAGGCTGGGAGCCGCTCTCCTCCTCCTGCACCACACTTTTCAACGGGGTCGGTGAAGACCAACTCCCGAGGCAAGCTCCCAGCCTTTCTTCTTCTTTCCCAATGTTCCGGAAGACAACACGACTCACATCCTCCGAGCCACCGTCATGGACCGTCTTTCATGCCCGCGGAAAGCCAAGCCCTGAAATCACCGGCATAGGAGTTTGGGACTGCACACGCGAGTCTCCGCCGATCTGGAACTGTGAGCCAGAAACCTGTCTTCCCCACCAATAGCGAACCGTTGAAACAGGTGACCTCCCGTACAGATGCGATCTTGCTGAGCTTCGTTTCTGAGCGCTTCCCAACGATCGGCTGGAGAATCAGCGATTCGGTTCCCTGGATAACCATTCCCGGAGACTGAACCATCCCTTGGACAATAAGGCCTGGCACTGCTATACCGAGGTCTGGAGGAATCGAGTCCCGGAGGCGGTCCACCTTCTTGCCAACCAATCCGTAGATGACGCCGAACACCGGGCCGAAGCCCACGAATATGAGCGAGAGAAGCGCCTTGGACCCGATGAAGGGCAGAAGGACACAGCACACGAGAGCGGGGATTGCAGCCGCAACGACCACAAACGCCTTCAGCATTGGAGGTTCCCACAGCCAGTGGTCCAGTAGGCTCCGTTTGCTCTTGGGCTCTGCCATCGCTCTTTCGATTCTCGCCTCGCTGACATTGAGCAGCTTGGCCGCTCAGAAAATCCGCAACGCCCAATCGCACGCATCATCCGCCCCACCCGCTCGCGGATGCGCCCGGCTCTCCCCCGTCCAGCCATGCCGCCATTGTACCCGCGGCGTGACTCGCCGCACGCCGTCGCAAACGCCGCCGGGATCTGGTATCCCATGGCCCTATGCGTGCGCCGGAGGTTGCTGGTGGTCCGATCCACATGCGATTGCGGGTGCAACATGCGATGCGGCATTCGTACCCGCCAGAGGCCGATGCTCCCCACCGCATCGGGGCGTCGGTCGGTGTTTGTCGTCGGCCACGGGGGGGCGACGCTACGGCTGACGCCGGTGCCACATGGACTTTCGAGCCTCTCGCCGACTCGCTGATTCGGGTGCGGAGGCACACTACGAGAAGAGCGGGCCGGTGGCGAGTTCGTCGCGGTCGATGACGATGGTGTTTTCGCCGTATTCGGTTACCGGCGTTTTTGCATCGCGACGATAGCCGCCGCGGGGCGCTTCGGAATCGCCGAATCGCTTTGAACGGTCCGGGCGTTTTGCCTTCCCGTCGAGGCCCAGTTCTTCATCGGCCTTGGCGGTGACGTGTTGGGCGAAGGTCGACAGGTCTTTGTGAAGCTCCCGTTTGTTGATTCGGGTGATACTGCCGCAGGCCTCGACCAGTTCGCCGATGTAGCGGGTGAACGTGCTCCTGCGATCCGCCTCGTGCTTCTGCTTCTTGCGACGGTTCAGATAAGCCTGGAGCTTGCGGCCGCACTCCTGGACCGCCAGCTTGATTTCCTTGCGGATTTCGTCGTAGTCGGCGATTGCCTCCTTGCCCTCGCTGGTGAAGGGGACCCAGACGCTGGCCATGTGGATGAAGATCGCCAGGGGGCCCTGTGGAAGGCTGCCGGAGGGTTGTGAGAGGCCGTATCGTCGCCAGTCGATCTCGATGACGCTCTTGTAGATGCAGCAGCCGGAGAGTTGGTAGAGCAGCGGCACGCGGTTCGCAAACCGCATCAGCCTCGCCTGCGAGGGCGCGCGTTTCTGTTTGACGACCTTGCCGCGGCGGACGGTCGATTCGTTGTTGTTTGTCTCCTCTTCAAGCCCCGCGGGATCGGGCCCGAGCTCGCCTCCATAGGCGAGGCCGACCTCGATCTGGAAGGGGTTGCCGCGATAGACGGCCGGCGATCGCGTGCAGGCCGCGAAGAACTCCGCCTGCACCCCGTTGAGAAGCCCGGCCAGGATCTGATCCGGTCCGATCGGTGACAGACAATTCGTTGTCGGCGGCCGGATCTTCGTCTCCTGCAAGGCTTTGTAGAGTGTTTCGGCTTCGTGGGTGCCGATGCGTGTGGGCCTGGCGCGCGTCGTAATCCCGGCGTTGTCGCAGATGGTCTTCGCCGTGCCATGACTGACCCGGCTGAATTCGCCGCTGAGGAATTGTGCCATGGTCTTGGCACGCGTGTCCTTGAGCATCTTGATGAGCACGCCGAGCTCGATGCCGTATGGGTGCGGCTTGATCTCGCTCGTCGGCTCCGGGACCGAATCCGTCGCACGGGGAAACTCCGCGAGCGCGCCGGCGGGATCAACATAGTCGAAGCGGGCGTGAGGATTCGCAATGGCGGTCAGCGCGATGTACTCGTCGACGGAGGATCGCCCCTTCTGATAAGAGGCGACAAGCTCGATGGCGACTTCGGTGCCATGGTCCCACGTGACGTCGGCGGCCTTGTCCTTCACGACCTGCGGGGCGTTGGTCTTGGTGTTGATCTGCACTTCGTAGTAGTGCGCGGCGGCCCGGGGGCCGGTGCGCGAGGTGATGCGGATGCTCTTGCCGGTGGTAAGCAGGCCGTACATGCCCGCGGCGGAGATTCCGATGCCCTGCTGGCCGCGGCTCATCTTGAGACGGTGGAACTTCGAGCCGTAGAGCAGCTTGCCGAAAATGTTGGGAATCTGGTCCTTGACGATGCCCGGGCCGTTGTCGCGGACGGTCACGCAGAAGCGATCCGTGTCGCGTTGGGTGATGTTGACGTGAATCTCGGGGAGGATGCCCGCTTCTTCGCAGGCGTCCAGACTGTTGTCGACGGCCTCCTTGACCGTGGTGAGCAGGGCTTTGCGTTTGTTGTCGAACCCGAGCAGGTGACGGTTCTTCGCGAAGAACTCGGAGACGGATATCTCGCGCTGGGCCTTCGACATGCTCTCGGCGGTCGCATATCCACCTCGCTTCTTCCGCCCAGCGGGCCGGGGGCCGGGGGATTCCTTCGCGGCGTTTCCAGCAGGCTTCTTCGCGGGCGTTCCCTTCTTGCGAGTTGCGGCGCCGGAGGTTTTTTGCGAAGCGGGGCGTTTGCTGGCCTGTTTCTTCATGGCTTGTTCCGGAGTCTCCGGGATTGCAGGTTCCGGGGGGAACGCCTTGCGGCCCGGCCCGGCAACCGTCGAAAACGGAAGCTCCAATTGGTCTGTATCGTCTTGTCGCGTCTTGTGGGCGGGTGAGACAGCCATCCTGGCTCCTTGTCCGACGACGGCACGAGTCCGTTCACTCGTGAGCCATCCTATCGATTCTTCACGTCCACACAAGCCCGCGGGCTGAAGGGGGCCTCCTCTGAGCGCCGAGCGCAAACGAGCGGGTCAGAAGAACTTCGGTTTGTCCGTAAATACCCCGCGCTGGCGCTTGGGGCTCGGACTGCATACCCCCGGCATGCGCATTGAGCCGGGATGGGGCGGATGTTGGCCGCAGGGGCCGCTTCTAACGAAGGTGACACATCGGACCTGCCGAAACGATAACGGGGAGATTACACAGCCGGCGTGTGGCAAGTCTTTTGGGACGTTGGGAGCGTGCGGATGACTCAGAATCGCGAGAAGCGGAAAACGTCGTCGAGAGAGGGCGCGGCAATCTACCAGAAGGGACTCGCCGCGTTCGAGACGGGGCGATTCGCGGACGCCATCGACCTGTTGTCGAAAATCGCGGACTGCCGTGATCTTTCGGGGACGCTGGGCCGCTTCTACCTGGGGCAGGCCCACATGCAATTCGGCATTCGGGAAATGCAGGCCGGTCGCCATGACTCCGCCACCGAGCACCTTTCCGCCGCCAGGCGGATCAACCCCGACTCGGCCGACCTTTGGCGGTACCTGTCCGCATGTCACATTGGCCGCGGGCGATTCGACTTGGCCGCGGCGGAGTTCGAGAAGGCGCGGCAGAGCGGCGACCCGCCCGAGTCGGTGCCGATTCGCCTGGCGTACGCCCTTCTGCGAGACGGCCAACTCGATCGCGCGGTGCAATCACTCGAAGAATCGATCGGCGAGCAGCCGGAGCGTGCGGACCTGCGGTTCCATTTGGGACTGATCCATGCGTCAACAGACGGGTATGAAGCAGCGGCGGAAGCGCTGTTGAGTGCCGTTGCGCTGGCGCCCAACGACGCGTTGATTCACCAACACTTCGGGCTCACGCAGGCCATGCTCGGCAATGTGCGACAGGCGGTCGAGCACCTGAGCAGGGCGCAGCGCATCCGGCCCCGGGACAGTCACCTCATGCTGTTGCTCACGATGGCAATGAAGGCCGCCAAGGAAGCGGGAGAGTCCGTCACCGTCCAACCGGCGCAAGTCACCGAGGCATCGATCTCGGACGCCTCGATCCGGGAACTCGGTGAGATCATCGCGGAAGACCCGGACTTCGTGGAGGCGTTCATCCGGTTGCCCGAGTCGCTGGTCGATCCCGAGATCTTTGCGACGCTGGCAGGCATCCTGGAACAGGCGTTGGATCTGCACCCAGACTACGCGGACCTGCACTACCACTGCTCCCGTGTTTACGAGCGGTTGGGGCGAACCGAGTCCGCGATCGTCCGGGCGAATCGCGCGATCGGGATCAATCCTCGTTATGTGCAGGCGCTCATTCAACTCGGGCGGTTGTACGCGAATGTGGACGAGCATCCGGCGGCCGTCGACCGATTGCAGGCGGCCATCGAATGTGGAGGCGACTACCCGGATGTGCATTTCATGCTTGGTGAGT
Organism: Planctomycetota bacterium; assembly: GCA_043813895.1. Classification (GTDB taxonomy): domain Bacteria; phylum Planctomycetota; class Phycisphaerae; order UBA1845; family UTPLA1; genus CAZTAR01. Next base: position 41,752 of record JBDRKQ010000053.1, on the reverse strand, counting down.
TGCATCGCGAAGACGGCGATACGCAGCGCGCGTGCTACGAATACGAAACGGCGCTGGAACTGAATTCGGGCTACTCGCAGGCCAGGCAGGCATTGGAGGCGGTGTTGACCGCCTAGGGGGAAGCAGTGCGATGTCATATCTCCTCGAAATCCTCGGACGCGGGCTGATCGCCAACCTTGCCGGCGCGTTTGCCAGTGTGCTCGGAACGAAGTCGCAAGAGAGTACGGCGGCACTTCGCCAGGCGGTGGAAGCCCATCCGGAGGATGTCGAAGCGCGGGTTCGTCTCGCGGGCCGGTACTTGCAGGAAGAGGACGCGATCGCCGCCCGTCGAATCTTCCTAAACATCCTGGCGGAGGATCGGAAATGCCTGGCTGCCAGATTGGGATTGGCCTGTGTGTTCGACGCCTTGGGGCAACTCGAGGTCTCCGCCGAACAACTGCGTATCGCGCAGAAGCTGGAGCCGGCCAACCCGGCCATTCTGTTTTGCCTGGGATACTGTCACGAGCGTACAGGCGAGATCGCCGAGGCGACCCACTACTACCAGGATTCCATCACGGTGTGCCCAACGATCCGCAACGCGCACGAGCGGTTGGCGGCCATCTACCTCAAACAGGGCGAGATCGACCTGGCGATCCACCACTACACGCGGCTCTGCGAGTTGGATCCCGACCAGACCGAGCTTCATCTGACGCTGGCAAACCTCCTTCTCAAGGCCGGCGACCACGACCGTGCCATCAAACGATACGAACACGCCCTCGCGCTCGAACCTGACAACTGGACGGCGCACAGCGATACGGTCTCGGCGTATGAAGAGGCGGGCCTGTTTCGTGAGGCCATCGAACACTTGCACACGATGATCGACCGCGAGCCGGACGAGGCGGACACGCGGCTGCGATTGGGCGACCTGTATTCGCGAATCGGCAACGACGAGGCGGCCGTCGAGCAGTTCGACCACGCGGTGCAACTCTGTCCGGACTATCTGGAAGCGAACGTCAAGCTCGGCACGCAGCATTTGCGGGCGGGTCGTCACAAGGATGCGGCGAAGTGGTTTTCGTTCGCGCTGGAAATCAACGACCGGCTGCTCGGCGCCTATGTGGGCATCGGCGTGGCCCATCACGCGGCAGGCCGCAAGGAGGACGCGGCGGCATCATTCGAGATGGCCCGGAACATCGAGCCCAACAGTACGCTTCTCTTCAGCGAGGTCGCGCGCATGCACCTGAAGGCGGCGGCGGGCGAGCAGGCCGGCAAGTTCCTCGCGATACCTAAAACCGAACCGCTGACCGTGGACGAGGCCGAAGATCCCGTGATGGCAAGGGGAGACCTTCTCTCACGGCAGATTCAACGCATGCACACCGCCATCGAGCGGAATCCCAACCATGCCGATCTGCACTACCGCCTTGGCCTGCTTCTGCACAACCGGGGACAGATCGAGGATGCGATCAGCGCGTTCCGGCACGCGGTCGCCATCAACCCGAGCTACATGAAAGCGCTCGTCAAACTGGGCCTGGCGCTGGGCGAAACCGAGCAGCTTGACGAAGCCGTCGAAGTGTTGACGCGCGCGACCGAGTTGCAGCCGGACTACGTCGATCTGCACTACCAACTGGGCCTGCTCTTCACGCAACGTCACCAATTCGAGATGGCCGTCGAGCACTACGAAACGGCCGTGGCAGGCAACCCGACGAACGTAGCGTTTCAGGCGAACCTCGCGCTCGCCCTGCAAAACATGGGCCTGATCGACCGTGCCAACGCAAGCTGGCAGATCGTCGAAGACCTCGCGCCGGAGTCCGCCTACGCCGAACACGCCCGCAACGCCATGGCCAAGCATCGGCAGCCGGAGTAATACGTAGATTCCACCAGCAGCCCGGGGAACGCCAACAGTACGGGGAGCATCGGCGTCCCGCCGGTGGGATGAAGAAGTCAAGCCGTCGCTTCTCACCGACGAAACGCCGCTGTCACATCTCTCGTGTGCGCGCCTTCCCCTGACGTTGCAAAAACGCGCGCGTCCACTTAGTATCTCCGAACAGCTTGTTCCAGGGCTTCCTGTGTCGCACGGTCCTGGTTCGCGACCGTCCGTCCCCCACCCCTGAAGGGGCGGGGCACCCGGCGACAAAGTGGAACTTCATCGTACCCGTGTCCTAACCGGCGAGACGCCGGTGCTACCCGACGTGCCGGGGCTGCAGGCAAACGTGAAACGCCATAGGACCAGTTGGCAGGCACAACACTCTTGGAGGCGCCATGAAGCAAACCAAACTCGCAACCGGCGTAGCCACACTCGACAGTCGGCTTCGGGCCGACGTGCTTCTCGTTCCGGTCGTTGTTAGCAAGGACAAGATCGCCCTACCCAAAGTGCGGGGGCTTTCGCGGCTGGTTGCCGGCCGGCTCGCCGAGTTGGTGCGGCACTATCACGGGGCAAAACGGGCGGGGGCGGTGGATGACTGTATCCTGCCGGCGGGCGCGCCGTTCGGACGAATCGCGGTCGTCAGCCTCGGCGAAGACGAACCCGCGAAGTCATCGGATGTTCGTGATGCGGCCGGGCCGGCAATCAGATGGTGTGCCAAACACGGCGCGGCCAAGGTCGCCGTCGCGGCGGACGCGCTGAGGGCCGCTGCCGGCGACGAGGCGATCTCCGCATGGGTCGAGGGCGCGGTGCTGGGCAGCTACCGCTTTGTCGAGCTGCAATCGAAGCCGCCGGAGAACGGCGGTACGAGCGTGGCGAAGATGTTGCTCGCGACGGCGACGGCGCGAACCGACAAGATGACGCGCGCGGCCGGGCGTGCCGCGAAGCTCGCCGAGGCCGTGAATCTGACGCGCGACCTGGGACACCTGCCTCCGAACGTCATCAATCCCGTGACGCTCGCCGGACGTGTTCGCGCCATCGCCAAAAAGCACAAGCTGCGGTGTCGCGTCCTCGACGAACGGCAGATGAAGGCCCGAAAGATGGGGGCCATCCTTGCGGTCGGGAGCGGCTCGGCTTCCAAGCCGCGCATGATCGTTGTGGAGTACAATGGCCAGCGGCCGAAATCCCGGCCGATCGTGCTCGTGGGCAAGGCCATTACGCTAGATTCGGGCGGCTACTCACTCAAGCCCGCGGCGAGCATCCCCGGGATGAAGTATGACAAATGCGGCGCGATGGCGGTGATCGGAGCGGTCGTGGCGGCGGCAAGGCTGAAGATCCCGCAGCGCGTCGTGGGCATTCTGGGGGCCGCGGAGAACATGATCTCCGGCGAGGCCTACCGGCCCGGGGACATCGTCAGGGCTGCTAACGGCAAGACGATCGAGATCATGAACACAGATGCCGAGGGGCGTGTCGTCCTGGCGGATTGTCTGCACTACGCGGAGAAGACGTACGCGCCGAAGGCGATCATCGACCTGGCCACGTTGACCGGCGCGTGCATCGTCGCGCTCGGAACCGCTTGCGCGGCGGTCCTCAGCGAGAATGACAAAATGGCCGCGGAGTTGATCGCGGCCGGCGAGCGGACGCACGAGCGTCTCTGGCGGATGCCGCTGTGGAAGGAGTATCTCGAACCGCTCACCACGAATACGGACGCCGACATCAAGAACACGGCCGGTGCGCCGGGCGGCTGCAGCGTGGCCGCCATGTTCCTCAAGGAGTTCGTCGGCGACAAGACGCCGTGGGCGCATCTCGACATTGCGGGCATGGCCGACACCGCCAAGGAGCAGCCGATCTGCCCGATTGGTGCGACCGGTTTTGGCGTGCGGTTGTTGATCGACTACATTCAGCGGCAGCGGTAAGCGGCACGGCCTGCGGCCGTGGGCTGCAGCCAAAGTGAGGCACAGGCGTCCCGCCTGTGATTCTTCCGCACGTGTGCCGCTGGCAGCTTGCTGCCAGTGCGATCTTGCACGCAGTTGTGCACAGAACACTGGCGAGCGAGCGGCTACTGGCGCCGGGCGCGGCTTCCGGCCGCAGCCGAAGGGGCCGAGGGTCCGCCCGCGAAGCGCTATCAGTGGAATGCGATAGATGATTAACACATTCGAAGGCAAGACGCCGGCAATCGGCGAGGGGACATACGTTCATCCCAGCGCGGACGTGTTTGGCGACGTTCAGATTGGGTCGGGCTGTTGGATAGGCCCCGGCGCGCGGATCCGCGGCGACTACGGGCGGATTGTCATCGGCGAGAACACGAGCGTGGAAGACAATTGCATCATCCATGCGCGGCCGGACGAGCAGACGACGATCGGCAATTGGGTGACCATCGGGCACGGCGCGATCGTACACAACGCGACGATCGACGATTGGGCCGTTCTCGGCATGGGGGGGATCGTGTCGGACTGGGCGCGAATCGGAGAATGGGCGGTCGTGGGCGAGGGCGCGGTCGTCAAGCAGAACCAGCAGATCGAACCGGGTCGCATCGCCGTGGGCGTGCCTGCGAAGGTCATCTCCAAGCCGGTGCAGGACGACTACAAGACCCAATGGACAGGCTTCAAAAAACTCTACGTTGATCTCGCGCGGCGCTACCACACGGGCCTGGAATGACACGGAAGCGTCCGGCCCTGTCGGCCGAGGGGGCGACGCTATGTTTGTTGTCCGTCCCCCACCCCTGATGGGATGGGGCGCCCGCGTACCCTCGCTTGCGCTTCGGGCTGGTGGCGTATTAGGGCAAGATCGCGTCGAGGATCGCGTAGGTCAGCTCGAATAGGATCACACGCACCGGGAGGTTCAGCACTTCGAAGAAGGTGAACAGCGCACTCATCGGAGCGCCGTAGAAGCTGAAGAACTTCAGCGGTAGAAACGCCAGCGTCGGTTGCCCATCAATCGGAACGTTGAACAGTAGCGCCAGAAACGATCGCAGGTTGTTGCGGTCTATGATCTTCCCGCCGTCGGGAGAAGGCGCGCCGGGATTCGACTGGCACTCGTCCGGAATGCCGTTGCCGTCGGAGTCGCTGCTCGTGCTGCCGGCGATGTCGCACTCGTCAGGCACACTGTTCGTGTTGCAGTCGGCACTGTTGCCGAGGGTCACGTCGCAATCGTCCGGTATGCCGTTCTCATTGCAGTCGATGCTGGAACCGTTGGCGATGTCGCAGACATCGGGGATGCCGTTGCCGTTGCAGTCCTGGACCTCGCCGTCGGCAAGCTCGCACTCGTCCGGCACGCCATTGGTGTTACAGTCCGCGCTCGCGCCGCCTGTAATGTCGCAGTCGTCCGGGATTCCATTCTCGTTGCAGTCGGCTTCGCACTCGTCGGGCACGCCGTCGTTGTCGCAGTCCGTACTCGTGCCGCCAGCGATGTCGCATTCATCCGGGATTCCGTTCTCATTGCAGTCGGTGTCGCACTCGTCGGGCACGCCGTTGTCGTTGCAGTCATTGTCTCCCCATCGGGCCAGCTCGACGGTGTCGATCCCGATGTAGTCGGAGTTGTCCCCGGACGGGCCGCCGTTTGTCACGTAGTAACGAAACGCGAATCGTCCGTTCGTCGGGCCGCCCAGGCCGGTGAGCACTGATTCGAACCGCGTCCACGTCTCCGGATAGCCGCCAACCGTCAAGGTCGGGTTGACCTCGACCAGTAGTACGGTGAAGTCCCCGACGCTCGTGGACGTCGCCCCCACGTCCTTGCTTGCGCCGGCCAGGCTCATCCGCACTTCGAGGCGGTCGGGAAAGGTGCTGCCGTCCGGAACTCGCGTGTGGAACGACAAAGCCATGCCATCTTCGAAGGCGAGTTCCGGCGTGATGAGCCAGTTGCTGATCGTTGCGCCTCCGACTTGGGCGCCCGCGCTGGAGAAGTTCGCGGCGATGAAGGACGTGGGGGCGCCCCCCTGCGCCGGGAACGCTGAAACGTCATTACCCTGAGACCAGCTCAGCAATCCCACGGGCTCGCTGTTATTCGTCATCACCCAGCCGTCGCCTTCCAGCGACGTGATATCGTCGAAGCCTTCCGCGAATACGACGTCCATCGCCCCGACGAGTTGGCACTCGTCCGGGATGCCGTCGCCCTGACAGTCTTCGACGGTCCCGTCGTCGACTTCGCACTCGTCAAGAATGGCATTCGTGTTGCAGTCGAGGTTCGAATCGGCCGCGATCTCATCCGCATCGTTGATGTTGTTGTTGTTGCAGTCGTCCTGGGCAGCGGCCTGCTGTCGGATGATAATGCTGGGCGTGTTCGAGATGAAACCGGCCGCTTCGCCGTCGAGGGGATCGCTGTCTGCATAGACGATATCGAGCGAGCCACCCAGGAAACTCGCCCACACGCCGGTTCCGATCCCGGAGTAGATTTCGAGGTCGCCGTCGGGCGGCGAGCTGATCTGCATCTCGAACTCGAAGAGCTCGATCTCGCCGGAGTGTGCGACGAAGTCGAATTGCTCCGCGCGTTCGATGATCGTGCCGGGGCCACTGCCAAGAACCGGGATATGCCCCACCATAAAGCCGGTCAGGTAGCTCAGGGCCGTTGCCGTAATCGTGTCGTCGTCTGGCGCGATCACGTTGACCGAATAAGCAATCATCTGATCCGCCACCGGCACGTTTGCAGCAAATCGGACGGTGAATTCGTAGACGCCGGCGGCGCTGTCCGTCGTGATGACGAGTGGCGCACCGGAGGCGCCCTGTTGCACATTGATGACACCGTTACCCGGGCCGGACGAATCGGTCAACACGTACCATGCGTTGATTTCCGCCTGAGCCGCCGTGGTTGAAATGAAACAAAGTACGCCGAGAGTGCAGATGCACGCTGCCCGCATGAAGCGGCGAAAACTGTTCATCGTTCGATCCCCCCTCCCTATGGCTGTTGGCGCCCGACGTTCTGCGCCGGGACTGGGCGCCGAGCAGCGAGGCACGTGACATGGAGAAGGTGGCCGGCGGTTCGCTCCCCCCAGAGCCGTCCGGCGTCGTCGAGCCCCGCTCTCAAGCTTCGTTAGTATTCTACGCCCGTCGGCCCAGCAGCCAAAGTCACCTCCCGGTTTTTTCAGTTATGGGAACCCACAACCGCCCAGCCTCGCCAGACAGGCGGGACATGGTGCGAAAACGTCGGCCGCGTCGTGCGGAAAGCGGCAAAGCGGCCTATAATGCCACCGACTTGCGAGGCACGCTGAAGAGGCCCGTGTGCTTCTTCGCCGCCCGATTCCCGGAAGCACCATGAGCGAGAAGGCTGAATCCAACCACGCTGTAGACCAGGAACGAATCGCCGCCGCGGTACACGACATTCTGGTCGCTGTCGGCGAAGACCCGAATCGAGAGGGCCTGAGGGGTACGCCGCAGCGCGTCGCCAGGATGTACACGGAGATGTTCGCGGGTTTACGGTCTGATCCGGCCGACCACCTCAAGCTCTTCTTCACGGAGACTTACGACGAGATGGTGATCTTGCGCGACGTCCCCTTCTACTCGATGTGCGAGCACCACTTGTTGCCGTTCGAAGGCAAGGCCCACATCGCCTATCTGCCGGACGGCAAGGTCATCGGCCTGTCGAAGCTCGCCCGGGTCGTGGACGCCTTCGCCCATCGCCCGCAGGTCCAGGAGCGTCTCACCACCCAGATTGCCGACATCCTCATGGAGAAGGCCGGCGCCAAGGGCGTAGCGGTCGTGCTGGAGGCGGTCCACAGTTGCATGACCTGCCGCGGCGTCAAGAAGCCCGGCAGCACGATGGTCACGTCGGCCGTCCGTGGTTACTGCCGCACCAGTGCCCGCACGCGCGCCGAGGCAATGAGCCTGCTGCACAAGTAGTGGCTGAAACGCCAAGACGCCGAAAAACCAAAAAGCCGAAACGTTGAAACGCAGCGAGGGGCCGAGGTTTCTCTCTCGGCCCTCGTTCGCGCAGGATGAGGATTCCTCTTGGAGGCGGGTGCGAGAAGGGATTCTCGCACAAGCGGGTTCGCCGGGTGTCGGTTCTGTCTCCGGAACCCAACATCCGAAATCGTCGCGGTTCCGGAGTGCGACGTCCGCAATGATTCCGACCGCTCAGCCTCGGCGGCCCAGAAGGCGGCCCCGCGCGAGCCTGAAGATTTGGCAGTCACACTGCCTGACAAAATGGCCGATCGGCCCGTGACCGTCTTTCGTACGATTCCTGGTAACTCACAGTCCTACAACGCATTACAACCAATCCAGCGGCATGCTCCACACCGCTGGCATGGTTCGTGCAACATGCGGGGCGGTCGGCCCGAGACGTGAGGCCGACGCGACAACCTTGAAAACGAAGGGAGGTCATGAACCATGCTTTTTGGACGGAATCCAATGAATGCGTTCGAGCACATGCGGCGTGAATTGTACAACATGCTGGACGTCTATGATCGCGGCTTTCACGGTCGCAGCCGTGTGGTGCCGGCACTGAATATCTGGGAAGACAGTGAGTCTCTCTACGCCGAGGCGGAGTTGCCGGGTATGACGCTTGACGACTTGGAGACCTACGTCGAGGGCGACGCACTGGTACTCAAGGGCGGACGCAAGGCCGCCATGTGTGACGACTGCACGTGCCATCGGCAGGAGCGGCCGGTAGGCAGCTTTGCCCGGACGGTGCGGCTCCCGGCCCAGATCAATGCCGACAAGGTCGAGGCGACGCTGAAGAACGGCGTGCTCAGCATCACGCTGCCCAAGGCGGAGGTCGCCAAGGCACGGCGGATCCAGGTCACGGTCAACTGAGCCGGCCCGAGTCCAGGGAAACAAGAACCGCACTGCGAGTGCAACCATCTCGTCAGTGCAACGAGAACGACAGGAGATTGATATCATGGCAGCCGATACGAGCATCGAAAAGCAAGACTGCGAGGTGACCCGCGCAGAGCCGACTCATGGGGGTCCGGCGTTCGTTCCGAAAGTGGACATCATTGAGAAGCCGGACGAGTTGCTCCTGCTTGCGGACGTGCCCGGCGCGTGCGCGGAAGACATCGAGATCGACTACGAGAACGGGGCGCTGTCTATCCACGCGAAGGTCCCTCCGAGGCAGGACGAGCGACAGACGGAATACCTCGTCAACGAGTTCACCGTCGGTGATTTCCATCGCTCCTTCCAGATCGGCAAGGGGATCAAACCCGAGGCGATCAAGGCGGAAGTGAAGGACGGGGTGCTCACGCTGCACCTGCCGAAGTCCGACGCGCTGAAGCCGAAGAAGATCACGGTCGTCGGGGGCTAACACGGTCCGCGACGTCCAAGAGCATGTAGAAAGTAGGGCAGGCCAACGTTCCACACACGAGGAATGGCGACCTGTCCTACTTGCTTGAGGAGCCCCCGACCTTGGCCGGGGTCTCTTCACGTTGTGATGGAGCACCTTGCTTCGCTCTTTTGCCCGCCTTGCGGAGAATCCCGAGATCGTGTATCAAGAGCGCGCATCGTGCGGCCGCGTGGCGTGTGGTTCCGCGTTGCGCCGCATCGGGGTCCCAGATTGTCTTGCGAGTTGCATCGTCTCTCGGGATTCACTGCAGGGAGCGATGGCAGGTCCAACAGAATGCAGTGAGGCAGGCAGCGCAATGACAGACAGGATAAGTAGCCGGCTCAGACAGTTGCAGGTCGTTTTCGTGACGGCCGTGCTCGCATGTGGCCCAATCGGACGGGCCTGCGCGGACGAAGCGAGCCAAGTCGCCGGAATGGACTTCCGGAAGGTAGTCAAGACGGCGAAGGCGAAGGTCTTCCCGGCGGTCATCTTCATCAAGTGTATCCGCGAAGGTCATGAGTCCGGCAAGAAACTGTCGCAGGAAGTCTCGGGCAGCGGAGTGCTGATCTCGGCGAAGGGCGAGGCACTCACCAACTGGCACGTCGTCGACAAGGCCATTGACGTTCGCTGCCAGTTGTACGACGGTCAAGCGATGGACGCGAAAGTCGTCGGGACCGACAAAGACACGGACCTCGCGCTGATTCAGCTCGCTGTGCCGGACGATGCCGGACCGTTGCCACATGCGGTGCTGGGAGACTCGTCGCGGCTGAAAGAAGGCGACTTCGTGATGGCCATGGGGGCGCCCTGGGGGATGAACCGCTCCGTCTCCATCGGGATTGTCTCGTGTACGCGGAGGTTCCTTCCCGAGAACAGCGAGTACAGCCTGTGGCTCCAAACGGACGCGGCAATCAGCCCGGGGAACTCCGGCGGGCCGCTCGTCAACACGGACGGCGAGACGGTCGGACTCAACACGCGCGGCGTCCTGATGGGCGGCGACATGGGGTTCGCGGTGCCGTCAGACACGATCAAGTGTATCGTCGCGCAACTTCGAGAACATGGCGAGGTCAACTGGAGCTGGACAGGCCTGCAAATCCAGCCCCTGCGGAACTTCAATCGCAACATCTACTTCGACGCGTCCGAAGGCTTCATTGTGGCGGAGACGGATCCGGACAGTCCGGCGCGCGAGGCCGGGTTTGCGGCGAAGGACCGGATCATCAGCATCAACGGCAAACCGTTGACGGCAATGACGGAAGAGAATCTGCCCGCTATCAGGCGGCACATCGGATTGCTGCCCAAGAACAAGCCGGCCGTTGTCGAGATCGTCAGGGGCGGCAAGCTCATCACGGTGGAACTCACCCCTCGCGAGAAGGGCAAGGTGGAGGGCGAGGAACTGGATTGCCCGCGTTGGGACTTCACAGTCAAGGCGATCAACCAGTTCGACAATCCGCGGCTCCACTTCTTCCACAAGAAGGGCGTCTTCGTTTACGGCATCAAGTACCCCGGCAATGCCGCCGCCTCGAACCTGCAATCGCAGGACATCCTCTTGAAGATCGATGGTAAGGAAATCGTGACGCTGGATGATGTGAAAGCAATCCACGAGGCGGCCATCGAGGATATCACCAGGAAGCACCGCATCGTCCTGTTTGTCCTGCGAGACGGTCTGATGCGGCAGGTCGTGCTCGACTACTCCCGCGATTACGAGAAGGATTGACCCCCGCTTCATCCGGAGCCCATGATGATAAATCGAACCGTGCTTTCGCTGTTGGTTCTGTTGCCGCTTTCGAGCCTGCCGGGCGAGGAGATCGAAAATCCGGCGAATCGGGAAGCGATTCCGCGGGCCGTCTCTTCGTCACTCGTACGCGTGGAGTTCACATTGCGCTACGACAAGGGCGAGGCGCCTCGATCGCCAGGGTGGAGTTATCAGTGTCCGAACTGCGGGCAGCAGCATTCGTACTTCGACGCCGAAGACCTGATCAAAGAGGAACGGCCGTTGGAGGTGGCGGGCTTCGTGCTCTCTCCCACGCGAGTGCTCACACGCGACCCCATGCTTCATCCGCGGTTTGTTGAGAAGATCGTGGTCCGGTTTGGCAATCGTGAGGTGGAAGCGAAGCCGGCCGCCTACGCGAGAGATGAAGTAGCAGTGTTGCTCGAACTCGGCCAGCCGCTGGAAGGCATCACACCCCTGAGCTTCGATCCCGCGAAAGCCCCCCCCTACTTCACGGTCAGGTATTCCCGATTCGACAGCCTGTGGACGACAATCGTCGGTTCTTGGCCGGAGAAGGTGTACACGACCTCCGCCGGGCAGCAATCCCATGGCGTCCCGCGGGGCTGTCTGATCGTCGACGGCGACGGCGTGCCCGTCGGTGTGTCCATGAACGGCAAAATAGCGGCGGACGATTCGTGGAAAGGATCGCCGTTGGATTGGCCGATGGTCACAGCGTCTGAGATGTCAAAGCTGCTAGCCGAGCTGAAGCAGCGGGTTGACGGATCGGTGCTGCGCGTGACGTTGAGCTTTCGAAGCCCTAAGCGGGACAGCAGCGTCAGCGGCATCAGCCTTGGCGGGGAATCCGAGGACGAGGGCACGAAGCACGACGTCACGGGAATCCTGTTCGACGAGAAGCACATCCTGGTGCTTGCCGTCCTGGACCCGGCAACGACCGCCCTGCTGGAAAACATCGCGGTCTTCGCGTCGGACGGCAAGCCCGTCGGCGCGAAGTTCGTCCATTCGCTACGGGACTACGGATGTCTGATCGCGGAGCTGGATAAGCCGCTTGGCACACCCGTGCCACTCGCCGAGGGGTCTATCCTCGACTACTGCAACAAGCTGCTGCCGGCGGCGGAGGTCATCATCCAAGGCGAGAAACGCGTGATGTACTTCAACCACAGTCGTCTCGGATCCTTCTCACTGAGGTGGAAGCAGCAGATATTCCCTCGCATGGGTGACGAACAACAACATCTATTCCCACACGATATGGACGGGCGTCTCCTGGCCATTCCGATGGTCAGGCGCGAGAAGGTCTCTGCGCAGGATTCGTGGTCGTGGGGCCATGACAAGCCGATCCTGGTGCCGGCGGCCCTGGTGAAAGCGATCCTGACCGACATCGAGAGCTACAGCGATCCGAGCAATATCCCGCTGCCGGAAGAAGAGGAGAATCGACTCGCATGGCTGGGCGTCGAGTTGCAGGGATTGAACAAGGAACTCGCGAGAGTGAACAACGTGTCGCACCTGACGCGCGACGGTGAGACCGGCGCGCTGATCTCGTATGTCTACCCGGACTCACCCGCGGCAGAGGCCGGCGTCGAGTTGGGCTGGATCCTGCTCCGCCTCCACGTCGAGGGCGAGCCCAAGCCGTTCGAAGTTCCGGCGGAAGGCGACCATCAGCAATGGCATTGGTCGTTTCCCTGGAACGAACTGGACGACATCAGCGAAGAGTACTACGACCAGATGCCGCTGCCGTGGCCGTCCGCCGAGAGCAACCTGAACCGTGCCTTGACCGACATGGGCTTTGGGAAGAAATACACGGCGGAGTTCTTCCACGAAGGCCGGGTGGTCAAGCGGCAGTTTGAGATCACGCAGAGCCCGCCGCACTACGAGGGTGCGCCGCGCTACAAGTCCAAGCCGCTCGGTTTGACTGTCTGCGATCTAACGTATGAGGCACGTCGCTACTTGCAGAAATCGGAGGATGATCCGGGCGTGATCATTTCGAAGATCGAGCCGGGCAGTAAGGCCGCGGTTGGGGGGCTCAAGCCGTTCGAGGTCATCACGCACGTGAACGACGTGCCCGTCCGAAGCGCAAAGGACTTCGAGTCGCTTATCTCGGGCCAGGCGGAACTGCGGCTGGGCGTCAAGCGGCTGACGCGCGGGCGGATCGTGAAGCTCAAGCAGGACGTATCCGGCAAGGGAGCCGACGCGAGGACTGAAACTGCGCCCGCGGAAGCGGAGCCACAACCGTGAAGATCGGACTCGCGACCGTGAAGATCAGAGCCGCGACCGTAAGGGAGTCGGTTATCGTCCCCATGAAAGGGCCATCTCGGCTCGCGCCCACCGCTTGCTGACGCGCGCGGCTCTGATTCGCTGGGCCGAGAATCCTTTCTCGGTCCTCAGGCCGCTGCCGAGAAGGGATTCTCGGCAGAGCGTTCGCTCTAATCGAGAGCGCTAATCGAGAGCGCTGATCGCTTCCTCCCAGTCACAGCTCAAACCGCGATGCGCGAATAGAGGCGGATCAACTCCTCCACCATGCGGTGATGATCGAACTGGCCGAGGCATAACCGGCGTCCCGCCTCGCCGTATTCGGCCAGACAGCGCGGGTCCTGCGCGAGCTCGACAAGGGCGTCGGCGAAGGCGGCGATGTCGTGGAGGGGCGCCGTCCGGCCCGTCTTGCCCGGGATGACGACCTCGGGGGCTCCGTCGATGGCGAAACAGACGGCGGGCTTCCGCATGAGCAGGGCCTGGACCACCGCACGCGGCAGGCCCTCCCAGAGCGATGTGTGCGCGAGCAGGTCGATCCCGGCGAGTACACGTGGCATTTGTTCCGGCGGAAGCAGGCCGGTGAGAAGCGTGTGACGCCGCAGGCCGCGGCGCTCGAGTTCGGCCTCGTAAACATGTCGGGCCGCGCCGTCGCCGATCCAGACGAATCGCAAAGCGGGCTCTCGGGCGAGCGACTGCTGCATCACGTCGATGAGTTGTTCGTAGCCCTTATTGAAGAACAGCCGGGCGACCGTGCCGACAACGACCTCGTCGTCGCCGAATCCCCACTCGCTCCTGACCGCGGCGCGGTCATACTTGCGGGGATCGAAGTCCGCGACATCGATGCCGCTCCGGATGGTCTGGAACTTGTCCGGGCGGCCGATGCCGGCATTCAGCGCCTGTTCGGTCATGGCATCGGCGACACTGACAATGGCGTGGCACCGCTTGGCGCAGTATCGCTCCGCCCACGCGTAGGCGGCTCTGATCCATCGCGGCTGAGTTCTGTTAAAGCTCATCCCGTGGATCGTGTGAACGATCGCGGGAACGCGAGCCCTCACCGCCGCGATTCTGCCGAGCACGCCCGCTTTGCTCGAGTGGGTGTGGACGACATCCGGTCGCAACCGCTCGAAGACGCGCTTGAGCGCGAACAGCGCTCGCAAGTCGCAAGAGGGGCTCACCTGCCGGACCAGGCTCGGGACGATCTCGAAGGGGTATCCACCGTCACGGGCTCTCGGTTCGAGAGAGCCCTCCGGGCCCGTCGTCGGCCCGCTCACCAAGAACACATCGTGGCCCTTTTCCCGCAGGCCTTCGCAGGTCAAGAGGGTGTTCTCCTGCGCGCCGCCGATGATGAGCCTGGTGATGACGTGTACGATTCTCATGGTTCGTCAGCGTGCGAGACAACTTCGGGATACTTGCGGCGGGCGTTCGGGAGAGGCGGATTCACGTGGGCGTCCTCAGGCCGGCGGTTCTTCGTGAAGGTCGATCCCCGGCGGGGCCGGCGCGGTCGCGCGTCCGAGCCGTTCGACCTCGGCCCGCATCACACCGGCTGGAGGCTCGGCAGATTCGGCACGCATTCGCAGCTCGGCCGAAGGCTCCGGAAGGCTGGGGATGTCGTAGCGTACCCACCGAAGACAGAGACCCCTGGCGGGCGCGGTGGGGCCGGCGTTTGCGCGGTCCCTTGCATCGAGGATCTCCTTCGCAGCCGCGGCGGGCCAGTGTCCTCTTCCGATTTCGACAAGTGTGCCAACCATGTTGCGGACCTGCTTGTAGAGGAAGCCCGCCCCTTCGATGTCGATCTGAATTTCCCAGCCGACTCGGCTTATCTCGATCCGATGTACGGTTCGCACGTTTGAACTCCGCTCGTTTCCGGCGGATACAAACGAAGAATAGTCATGCGTGCCGACCCAATGCTGAGCAGCTTCCCGCATCCTCTCAATGTCGAGGGGTTGCCAAAAGTGATATACGAACCGCTGCAACAGTTGTTCGCAGGGGCGGCACGTGGTGTTGTGGATTCGATACCTGTAGAGCTTCGAAACGGCGGACCGCGTGGCGTGGAACGTCAGGGGGACGTCGGCGAGCCGCAGCGCGGTCATGTCTTTGGGGAGCCGCGCGCCGAGACTGCGGAAGATATTCCGCGTGGGAGTGGGAAGCGTGGTGAAGACATTCTCGACGTGGGCGGCCGCGTGTACGCCGGAGTCCGTTCGGCTGCACCCGATGACGACGACCTGGTGTCGCAGGGTCCTCCTGAGGGCTTGTTCAAGGCAACCTTGCACCGTTCTGAGCCCGGGCTGGACCTGCCAGCCGTGGAAGTCGCTGCCATCGTAGGCCAGCGTCAGCATGAGGTTGCGCATCATCATCCGGCATTGGGCCGCGTTCGAGAAGGTTTGTCAAGGCAGGCCGACGGGAGACTGCGTGCGAGGGCCGTGACAGTTTCGGCGGGGCGCTTCGGCGCGGGTTGCCGCGTGGTAGCTGCGTTCGTAGAGTAGTGCCTCCCGATGCAGGATTCGGCGGGAAAAGGGCGTTCGGAAAGAGCTTCGTGAACTTCAACCAGATTCACCAACACGCAAGGCCGCAGCATGAGGGAAGCGGCGAGCGCGTTGAGGAGCCCCGGGCTTCGGCGACGTCACAAGAGCCCCCGGCCTTGGCCGGGGGGTACGCTGCAAACTGCAGGATCGCGCCCCCCGGCCAAGGCCGGGGGCTCTTGCCGGGGGTTCTTGCCGTTGTGAGCCTTTGCCTGTGCGGATGCGCAGCGGATCGGCCGCTCAACGTGCATGTCCCCAAGGACGTTCGACTGCCGGACCGCGCAGCCGTCGTTTTCTTCATCGACGGGTTCGGCGAGACCCAGTTTGAACAGGCCCTCGCCGAGGGCCGGATCCCGAACATCGCTGCGCATCTTCTCGACCGGGGCGTCCGCGTCGAAAAGGCCGTCACCTGCGTTCCCAGCATCACCTACGCCATCTCGGCGACGTTCATTACCGGCCGTCTGCCGGGACATCACGGCATCGTCTCGAACAAGTGGTTCGAGCCAAGTACGGGCAGGTTTCAGAACTACTGCTACATCAAGACGTACCAGCGCGTCGACCAGGACTACGATGAGTCACCGACGATCTACGACATCCTCGGCCGGCGCGTGACCGTCAGCATCCAGACTGCGATCCGCCGAGGCGTCACGCACACGATCGACAATTGGGCGACCAGCGGGATCAACTGGTTCTTCGGCAACACGCTTGGCGTGGACTGTCTGGTTGCCCAGCGGCTGGAACTCATCGCCGAACGCACGCAGGGCTGGGGCCGGTGGCCCGACCTGATATGGGTGTATTTCCCGGGCGACGACCGGATCGGGCATCTGCACGGCCCTCGATCACCGCAGTACGCAAAGGCAATCGCCAACATCGACAGGCAGATCGGACGGGTCTGCGACGCGCTGGCGGACATTGGGATGTACGACCGCACGTGCCTGTGTCTGGTCAGCGATCACGGGATGGTGGAGGTCGCGCCGGAGCAATACTTCGACATCCCGGCGTTCCTCGCTGAGCGGACAGGTGGGCGTGTGTGGTCAAACGACTACACCGAACCCGGCGACGAGGAGCGGCTGCTGCGCGATTACGACTACGCGTGCGCCGTGAGCGCGTCTCGGTGGGCGGCCGTCTGGCCGTTGCCCCGCGTGATGCAAGAGCCTTGGCTCTTGGCGGACGCCCGCTCGCTCTTGCCATCCTGGGTCGCCGAGGCTATCGATCACCCCGCCGTGGAACTGGCTGCCGTGAGCTTTCGCCCGGGTCGTGTCCACGCCTTCACAAAGAGAGGGCACGCGCTGATCGTCCGGCACGAAGGGAAGCCCGACAGATACGCTGTCTATCAACGCCCGGGCGAAGAGATACTCGATCACGCGTCGGCCGACTCAGGCGCAGGAGGCGCGGAGTTCGCTGACTCACGCCAATGGCTCCGGCTCACGGCGGACTCGCGCTATCCGGACTTCGTTCCTCAGATCGTCGCCTACTTCGACTCGGAGCGATCCGGCAACATCGTGTTCTTCGCCGCGGACGGCTGGGACTTCTCCAAGGAAAACCCCCGCGGCGGGCACGGCTCGATCCTCCCAGGGGAGATGCGCGTGCCGATGGTCTTAGCAGGGCCGGGTCTGTCGGGTGCGGTGCGGATTCCGTTCGCGAGGAACACCGACGTGATGCCCACGCTGCTCCACTTGCTTGGGGCGGAGCCCGTCCTGCCCGACGGCACGCGCGTCGACATTGACGGCACGAATCTGCTACCATCCTCTGCTTTGGGCGACGGCGACTGATTGACACGGCGAATACCAGACGATGCGGACGATTCTCAAGATTCTAATCGCCTTCGGAGCGATTGCCGTTGCCTGGCAGGTCGGGCAGGGTGGGCGAGCGGCACGCGCGCCGAGTTCCGTGGCCGCCGATGACGATTCCGCCACGCACGCCAGTTCCGACAGGCCCGCTGTCAAGGCCGCTCGCAGGGCGCCTCACGTTGGACAGCTTCGCGGCATGGCGATCCAACTCAACGGCGGCCCGGGTGTTTACGAACGGTATCGCCGGTTGATCCCAGAGGTGGCCGAGCTGGGCGCCAACACGGTCCTCTTCGTTGTACACGGCTGGCAGGAGCACGCGGGCAGCCTGGATCTGCATCTCGATGCTCGGCGGACCGCGGATGCCGAGGACGTCGGACGACTGTGCGACCTTGCAGCGTCGCGCGGGTTGCGGACCATCCTGATGCCGATCGTTCTGCTCTCGCAGCCGCGGAATACGGAATGGCGAGGCCGGATCATCCCCGCCGATCGGGCGTGGGACGAGTGGTTTCGTCGCTACACGCGATTCGCCGTCCATTTTGCGAAGGTCGCCGAGCGGCACAGGGTCGATATCTTTATGGTAGGTTCTGAGCTGATCAAGACGGAGGTCTACGCGGACCGATGGCGGCGCGTGATTGAAGAGGTGCGCCAGCACTACCGCGGCAAGCTGGGATACTCGGCCAACTGGGACCACTACCAGACGGAGAAAATCAAGTTCTGGGACGCCCTGGACTTCGTAGGCATGACGAGCTACTACGAATTGGCCGAGGGTCCGAACCCGACGATCGAAGAGATCGACGCGAACTGGGCAAAGATCGAACGCGAGATCAAGGCCTTCCAGCGGGAAGTCAAGAAGCCGATCATCTTCACCGAAGTCGGTTGGTGCAGCCAGGAGGGAGCCGCCCACGAAGGTTGGAACTACTACGCGACACAAGAGGCCACGAAGGCCGGGCACCTCGAACAGGCGATGCTCTATGAGTCCTTCCTCAAGACCTGGGCGGACGAGCCGGGAGTCGGCGGCATCATCTGGTGGGAATGGGACCTGTCACCTGGCGGCGCGAAGGACTTCGGCTACACGCCTCGTGGCAAGCCTGCCGAGCGAATCCTGCGCGAGTGGTTCAACGGCGGGGGAATGTCGCCCGCGGTGCCGGAGAAGTCCGTAGCATCCGACCCCCGCGTCGGACGGGAACAAGAGTAGCGTCGGCCCCCTTGTGGCCGACGAGGAAGGCAAGTGGTCTTCAACGGCCGACAGGGGCGTCGACCGCTACCAGCATGATCAGAGCCCCGACCGTGAGGAAGGGGTTGCCGTTCGTCGGGCGGGCCGTCACGTTCGTGTGGTAACCGCTTGCTGACGCGCGCGGTTCTGATTGAAGAACAGACACCAACCGGAGGAAACAGTGGCACTGCCATATCACCAACGAACGCATGATTGCGGCGCGCTCCGTGCGGCGGACGAGGGCAAGCGCGTCTTGCTGGCTGGATGGGTCGACGGATTCCGCAACCTCGGGGGGATGATCTTCATTGACCTCCGCGATCGGGAGGGCGTCACGCAGCTTCGCTTCAACCCGGAGACGGACCCCAAGGCCCACGAACTGGCCCAGTCCGCGCGAAGCGAGGCAGTCATTGCGGTTCGAGGGGAGGTCGTCAGCCGAGGAGACCAGGTCAACGCGAACATGCCGACGGGTGAGATCGAGATCGCCGTGCGGGAGATCGACGTGTTGAACCTGTCGAAGACCCCGCCGTTCGAGATTGAAGACGAGATCGAGACCAACGAGGATCTTCGATTGGAGCACCGCGTGCTCGACATCCGCCGCACGCCTGTCAAGCGGGCGTTGCTCTTGCGGCACCGCATCACGAAGACGATCCGCGACTATTTCGACCGGCACGGTTTCGTCGATGTGGAGACGCCGATCCTGAACAAATCCACGCCGGAGGGGGCGCGTGACTATCTCGTCCCATCGCGTCTGCATCACGGGCGATTCTATGCGTTGCCGCAGTCCCCGCAGATATTCAAGCAGCTTCTCATGATCGCGGGGATGGATCGCTACATGCAGATTGCCAGGTGTTTCCGTGACGAGGATCTGCGTGCCGACCGGCAACCCGAATTCACGCAGGTGGACATCGAGATGGCGTTCGTCCAGCCGGAGAACATCATGCAGCACGTCGAGGCCTGTCTCGCGGAGGTCTCGCAGCGCATCCTCGGCGTCGAAGTGCCGCTTCCCCTGCTGCGGATCAGTTATGCCGACGCGATGCGGACCTATGGACGAGACGCGCCGGACATGCGTTACGACATGACCATCAAGGACGTGTCCGAGCTGGCCGCCAGGACCGAATTCAAGGTCTTTACAGAGGCGGTCGCGCGCGGGGGCGTTGTACGGTGCATCGTCGTCCCCGACGGCGCGGAGATGAGTCGCAAGCAGGCGGACGGCCTCGTCGAAGAGGTCAAGGGCATCGGCGCGGGCGGGCTGCCGTATGTCAAGGTGGCGAAGGAGGGCGGCAAGACGGTTCTGCAAACCGGCGTGGCCAAGTTCTTCGACTGTCGGGAGCGGGTGGACGAGCTCATCGAGAAGACGAGCGCGAACTCCGGCGACCTTGTCTTCTTCTCCGCTGACAACGAGGCCGACGTGTGCAAGTACCTCGGCTGGTTGCGGACGACCGTAGCCGAGCGCCGCGGCTTGATTCCGAAGGACAAGTGGTCCTACTGCTGGGTCGTGGACTTCCCCATGTTCGGCTTCGATGAAGAGGAAGGCGTCTACCCCATGCACCATCCCTTCACGAGCCCGAAGGATGAGGACCTTCACTTGTTGGGGTCGGTCGGGGAGGCCGCGTCGTCGCGGGAGAACCTGCTGAGCATCCGCGCGAAGGCTTACGACGTCGTGCTCAACGGCGTCGAACTGGGCGGAGGATCGATCAGGATTCATCGCGGCGACGTGCAGTCGAGGATCTTCCAACTCCTCGGCCTGTCGGATGAGGAGGCCAAGGCCAAGTTCGAGTTCCTGCTCGACGCGTTGCAGTACGGCGCCCCGCCACACGGTGGAATCGCGCTCGGGCTCGACCGGATGGTCATGATGCTCGGGGGCTACAGTTCGATCCGAGATGTCATCGCGTTTCCCAAGAACGCCAGGGCCGTCTGCCCGGTCAGCCAGGCGCCGGGCGAAGTCGCGGCAAAGCAGCTCGATGAACTGGGGCTGAAGGTCGTCAAGTCAGAGTCGTGAGCGGGTGCCCCATCCCGTTTCGGCTGCCTGCGAGGCAGCCGAAACGGGATGGGGCACCCACGCCTTCGCGTCGCTTGACCACAACTCGTGGGATGCGATATGCTCTTCGCCCGGCGCCCTCGAATGAGGGTCTGCGACGGATCGCGCAAGTGATCCGCTACTTGAACGGGACGCGCAAGACGTGATCGTCGATTGTCACACACACGCATGGGAGTCTCCCGAGCAGCTTGGCCGCGCTGCAGCGGAGGCGCGCCGGCCCCATCGCCTGGGTGATGTGGCTGCGGAGGACACGGACTCTTGGCCGGATGCTTCTGTGGAGAGCCACTTAGCGGCCGCCGAGCCCGTGGACAGGAGTCTCGTGCTGGGTTTCAAGAGCCGCTATCTCGGCGCGGAGATTCCAAACGCATTCGTGGCGGGGTATGTGCGTCGGTATCCGGACAAGTTGATCGGCGTGGCCGGCATCGATCCGACCAACCTGCCCGAGGCAATGGCCGACATCCGGACGGCGCACGACGAGTTGGGCATGAAGGCGATCTCCGTCTCGCCGGCCGCCCAGGACTTCCACCCTGCCGACAGCCGCGCGATGCAGGTCTTCGGGGAGGCCGCGCGTCAACAGATGCCCGTCTTCCTGCATCAGGGGTTTCAATACTGCCTGGCGGGGAAGATGGAATTCGCCCGCCCCGCGTTATTGGACGAGGTCGCGCGGGAGTTCCCCCAGTTGCGATTGGTGATCGCGCACATGGGCTATCCTTGGGTTGAGGAATGCGTCGTGCTCCTCGGAAAGCACGAAAACATTTTCGCCGACCTCAGCGCGCTGTTACATCGACCGTGGCAGGCTTACAACGCGCTGCTCTCCGCTTACCACTACGGTGTCATCGACAGGCTCCTGTTCGGGAGCGATTTCCCCTACATGCAACCGGCCGGGGCGATCGAGTCGATCTACCGCCTGAACCAGCTTGTCACCGGCACCAATCTGCCGACGATCCCACGGCCCTATCTTGCCGAGATCGTTGAGCGCGACACGCTCGGCCTCTTGGGTATCGAGTCGGCTGAGGTCCGCATCACCGAAGAGAAGGTAGGATTGCTCGACGCGAATGAGCAGTGATCACCCCGTGCCTCTGAGACGAAGCCCTCCCCGCCGCCTTGACAGGTCGGCTGGCCTGCGCGCGCGGTGGCGATCGACCTGGCCCCTCCCCCTACCACGCATGCGATGCCATCATGTCTTGCTACTGATGAGCCTGGCGACGTGGTTCGTGACGGTCTATGGCTGTCGCAAGGCAGACACGCGATTCGACATCATCTCCTATGCCGATGCGGAGAATCCGGAGCAGTTCACCGAGCACTTTGAGACCGGCGCGTTTTCGGTTGACGCTCAGGGCGGTTGGGACTTTGTGTTCGAGATACCGATGTCACTCATCGGACTCGAGACGGGGGCATCTCCCACAGAGGAACCGGAACCGCCGAGCCCGCCCGCGGCCGACAGTGGTGCCGACGACGAGCCCGTCGGTGGGCCCCTGCAGGAAGACGTGTGGATGGCACAGTTCCTTCTCGTCCACGTCTTCTGGAAACCGAAGCCCGGCACCACGTTCGCCAACAGCTCGCAGACCAATGCCAGCATCGACTACTGCCTCGTGACGTCCGACAACGCCATCTCGTACGAAGGCGCGGGCTTTGTCTCGTTCGCACTCTCCCGCGATGGTCGGCGGGCTACAGGCAAGATCGAGTCCTCGACCTTGGTGCCGGTTCGCACACACAACGAGCCGATTGATCTCTTCGGTCCGTGTCGGCTTTCAGGCACGTTCGTCACCCTGGAAGACAAAGGGCGGGTCGTCTCCGTGCAGCAGCGGCTCCGACGGAAGCTGGGTCGGCCGGCGGCGTTGCCCCGCAAGTCACCATATCCCTCTCGCTGACCGCGTCGTTCAGTGCCCCGTTTGACGTACCGTTGGGTACCCCGTTTGACGATATGATACGTGCCGGGTAAGTTGCGTGTTCCCACGCGACAGGAAGCTGCCGCGGGGATGATCTGTCCTCCTGATCCGCGTCCAGTGCTTCCGTTTGACGTGGGGATATAGCACTTGAAGAAACAGTGTAGCGTCCGACCCCCGTGTCGGACGTGGAATACCGGGCGTTCTCAGCGGCCGACAGGGGCGTCGGCCGCTACAGCGAATCTTAAGTAGCTCTAGCCGGTGGGATTGATGCAGCAATGAGTGAATTCCGGGAGAAACTGTGGGCCCCTTGGCGAATGGAGTATATCCGGTCTATCGTCGAGGAAAACGAGGCCGGGTGTTTCCTGTGCCGGTACCGCGATGCTCCGCAGGATGACGTCACCAACCACGTGCTCTGGCGAACGGATCGGAGCATGGTCTTGATGAACCGGTTTCCGTACACCAACGGCCATCTGCTAGTCGCCCCGTTGGCTGAAAAGAGCGACCTCGTTGATCTGACCGACGCGGAATTCACGGACCTCTGGCGGCAGACCCGAGATGCCAAAGTCGTCCTGGGGCGGGCGGTTTCTCCGCAAGGATTCAACATCGGCGTCAACCTGGGTCTCTGCGCGGGCGCAGGGCTGCCGGAGCACGTCCATGTCCACATCGTGCCCAGATGGACCGGCGACACGAACTTCATGACGGTGCTCGGAGACATCCGAGTCGTGCCCGAGGCCCTGGATCAGACCTATCGGCAGCTTCACGAGGCGGCAGTAAAGGAGGGCATCCCGCGAGCGGGCGATGCCGACCCAACATGAGCGAGTCGCCCCACAATCCAGGCGGGTTGGCGCCCTACGCGGTTCACGATGAGGCCTCTGTCGGCCGACTCCATCCGGAGTCGGACGCGCTTGGTGAGTCGCCGTTCGATTTCGATCGGCGTCGCATTCTGAATTCCGCCGCGTTTCGACGGTTGATGCACAAGACCCAGGTGTTCGTCGCCGACCAGGGCGACCACTTCCGCACGCGACTGACCCATACGCTCGAAGTGGCGTCACAGGCGCGGCGGCTCGCTCGGCTGCTTCTGCTCAATGACCGACTCGCGGGCGCCATCGCTTTGGCACACGATCTCGGGCATCCGCCGTTTGGCCACGCAGGCGAGACCGCCCTGGCCAAGCGAATGGCCGACCACGGGGGCTTCGAGCACAACCTCCAGTCGCTACGCGTCGTGGATTACCTGGAACACCCCTACCCGGCGTTTCGAGGCCTGAACCTGAGCTTCGAAGTCCGCGAATCACTCCTCAAGCACACGAGTCGCTACGACCGGCCGGAAGCCGGCCAGATGCTCGACGCGCGCACCCAACCCTTGGCGGACGCCGGTCCCAACATGCCCCTGGAGGGGCAAATCGTGAACCTCGCCGATGCGATCGCCTACACCCTCCACGACATCGAGGACGGGCTGGGCGAAGGCGTCCTGACGGAGGAGGCGCTGAGCGCGAGCCGGCTTTGGCAGGACTCGGCCGCGCCGATTCGTGCCGCGAATCGCGATCTGTCACTCCAGGCAGTCCGCCGTCCCATTCTGGACGACATCGCTGCCCGACTGTGTCGAGACGCGGTCACCGAGAGCCAGCAGAAGCTCCGCCATGCAGGGATCGCCTGTGTGGAGGAGGTCCGCAGGCACGGTTGCTCTCTCATCACATTCTCGGACGAGCTGCAGGCGGGCGTGGGGGAGCTTCAGCAACTCCTATGCGAGTCAATGTACCGAAATCACCGGATCGTCCGGATGGATTCAAAAGCCAGACGGCTCATCGGAGAATTGTTCGACGCCTATCTTGCCGAGCCGGCCCTGCTGCCGGATCGCTTCCACCGCCGGGTGCCGGAGCAGGGGCTCCACCGAGTGGTGTGCGACTACGTCGCCGGCATGACCGATCGATTCTGTCAGCAGGAACACCGCCACCTCCATGCGCCGTTCCACTTCGGGTGAGCCGGTTGTCGCTCAGCCGCCCAGGAAACCCCGGGGTCCGCACATTTGACTTGGGTGCATCTAGCCCTGACAATGTGGGGTCCTGGACCCATGCGAGGTATGCGAGGTCCTGCGGATAACACGACGATGGCGATTGTTTGAGGGTTGTCACGATGATTCTGCGATTGGCTTGCTGTGTGTCGCTTGTCTTGATCCTGGCGCCGGCCGCTTCGGCGATGCCCGACGAGGTTCCTCCGCCGGCGATGTACAAGGCCTCAGGCACGGATGCGCAGGCGCCGACTGCGCAGGTGTTGTTGGCCGATCGGATCAGCTTCGTCGAGGAGTTGTACGAACTGACTGCAGAGCAGGAGGGCAAGATACTCCCACTCCTCCAGCAGCTTGTCCCCGCGCAGGAGCAGTATGATGTCGGTTGCTGCCTCACGCTGCACCGCATGCAGATTGCCGTGTCCCTGATCGGACACGATTCTGATAAGTCGCCGGAAGAGCGCGCCCGCGCGATTGCCAGGTTCGAGGATCAAATCAACGCGATACACGCCGACGCCCCTTTGAGTCTCTACGGCGTCATGCAGAAGGTAGAGCCGCTCCTGCCGGCGCAGCAGGTCAAAGCCGCCCACGCACGCATTGAGGCCATCATCACCACTCGGGCAAAGCACAAGGGGCAGGTCGGTCGAGCCTACCCGAGCCAGATCGATTACCTGTTGGCCCCCGCGCTTTCCGCCGGCGAGCCACCCGTACTGCCCGAGATTGCTAAACCCGTTGCGACACACAAGCAGGCGACGCTTGCTGATGCCGCCGTGTTCACAACGGAGCAAGCGCTTCCGGTCAGAGAGATTACGGCGACCCCGCCCAATCCCCAGAAGCTTCACGCGGCACAGCCCAAGCGTCCCAACCGTCCGCCCACCCCCGTCGAGCCGCCGAAGCCTCTCGAGTCGGCTCCCCCCGAATCAGATTGGCGAGCTTTCTCAGAGGAGACCGCGAAGAAGTACGGATTCAACGACAGCCAGAAGGAAGTGGCGAACCACGTGGTCGAGAACTACCTCGTGCGTGCAGGTTTGCACCGCGAGAAGGCGAGCGCCGAATACAAAGCGGCCGCCGGCCTCGCGGATGCCGCTGAGAAGCAGAAGAGTCTCGCGGAACTCAACAAACCGCTGGACAAGCTCTACTATGAACTGACCCGGCGCGTCGATTCCCTCGTCACGCTGGAGCAGAAGATCGCCGTTGATGGCGACGACTCGGTCCCCATGGCATCGCCGGCAACGCACAGGGCCAAGCCCCGGGCCCCCAAGGCGCGGAACAAACCGGCGCAGGCGCGCGAGCCCGCCGGAAGTACGGCTCCCGCGGCCAAGGCCAAACCTGCGGAGCAAGGGAAAACGGCGCCCAAGACCAAAGATCCCGGCGCATCCTGATCCTCGGGCATTCTGACCAAAACAGCTCCAGAAATGCTGTCGCGTCTGACCCCCGTGTCGGACTTCGCACGGGGCCCCCGCCCGCGCCGGCGAATACCCACACCGGCCCCCACCCGCCTCCGCCTGGGACCAACAGCTCTGCCAGCCCGCTGATTCTGGGCAATCCAGAGAAATACGGCATTTTCTTCTTGTAACACTCACTAACAGTTACTACGGTGTTAGTAGTAGGTTGCCTCGCGCGGCCGTGGTCCGTTTCGAGCGGGCAGACGGCGATCTGAGGGTGCCAACATGCCAGAACGACGCATCAAGAACGTAACACTGCGAGATGTCGCCGAGGTGGTCGGCGTTTCGGCCATGACCGTTTCGCGGGCATTGTCCGGTAAGTCGCACCTGCTGAATCCCGAGACGGCCAAGCGGTGTCGTGAGGCTGCGGACGAGTTGGGCTATGTTCCGAACCTGATGGCCCGGAGCCTGCGTGGTGAGGAGCTCCACACCATCGTAATGTTCGCGGAGTTCATTTCCGCGCACCACTATCTCGCCGAGGTGGTCGACGCGGTATCCCGCTCGATTGAAGACCGAAAGTACGGCGTGATCAGTTGCCAATCGACTAGCAGCCTCCACCAGGCGCTCCGCAACTTCAAACTTGCGGGCGCGGTGATCATCGCGCCTCCAGAGCGGTTCTACGATCAGCCTTTGGGGGGCCGGTCGACGAGCCGAGAGAGACGGTCTTCGGCCGTTGTCATCCACAGCGCGGTTCATCAACATCTCTTTCACGAAGTGAGTCCCGACATCGAGGCCTTCAGCTACGCCGCCGCCCGCCACTTGATTGACTTGGGACACCGGCACATTGGTTATCTGGGCGGACCGCGTCCGGAGGACGAAGCGAACTGGTTTCATCTTCGGCGACGCGGCATCGAGAGAGCGATGCGCGAGCGGGATGTGCCGCTCGATTGCCTCCGTCAGCAGGCGTGCCCGGACGCCGACCTGGGACCTGCCGCGGTGCAACAACTTCTGACGCGAGCCCCTCAGACGACCGCCGTCATTTGCATCAACGACGAAATCGCGATCGCGGCGATGACCGGCGCCCAGAAGCTGGGAATGCAGGTGCCGCGCGATTTCTCGGTCGTCGGGTGCAACGACATCCAGTTGGCGAGGTTCTTCACCCCCGCACTCACGACGTTCAAAATCGACATCCGGGCAATGGTCGAGACCGCCTTGGACCTGCTTTTTGATCAGATATGCGACCGCAGGTTAAATGCCGGTGAGGAACGCGTTCGGATCCTGCTGCCGGCAAGCCTCGTCACACGGGATTCCACGGCTCCGCCTCCCGCACGGTCTTAGGGCAACGATCGCATGAGTGTGGCTCAGGCGTCTCGCCGAGGGAGTGCATCCGTCTTTACGCCACCTGGGTCGCGGTGGGCCTCTCGCCTTTCTCGAACGTAAACACCTCGCCTTTGGCGTCCACGCGGATCGCGTCGCCCGAGGCGAAGTCGCCTGCGAGGATACGCCGCGCGAGCGGATTCTCGATCTCCTGCTGGATCAGCCTCTTGAGCGGCCGGGCGCCGTAACTCGGGTCGTAACCATCCTTCGAGAGCCTGTCCCTGGCTGCCAGTGTCAGCGTAAGTGACATTTCGCGGTCGGCGAGTCGTTCGCGGAGGTGCCGCACCTGGATGTCCGCAATCCTCAGCAGGTCTTCGCGCGACAGGCGATGGAAGATGATCGTCTCGTCGATGCGGTTGAGGAACTCGGGGCGGAATGCCGCCTTCAGCGACTCCTTGATCTTCATCTCGATCTCGACGTCCGCAGGCCCTGCCCCGCTGCCGTCCTCCTCGATCAGCTTCTGGATGTACTCGCTGCCGATGTTGCTGGTCATCACGACGATCGTATTCTTGAAGTCGATCGTTCGGCCGTGGCCGTCGGTGAGCCGGCCGTCATCGAGCACTTGCAGGAGCACGTTAAACACGTCGCGGTGCGCCTTCTCGATCTCATCGAGCAGTACGACGCTGTACGGCTTGCGATGCACGGCCTCGGTCAATCGTCCGCCCTCCTCATAGCCGACATAGCCGGGCGGCGCGCCGATGAGCCGGGCCACGCTGTGCCGCTCCATAAACTCGCTCATGTCCACGCGAACGAAGGCGGCCTCATCATCGAACAGGAACTCCGCCAGCGCTTTGCACAGCTCGGTCTTGCCCACGCCCGTCGGCCCGAGGAAGAGAAACGAGCCGATCGGTCTGTTCGGGTCGCCGAGCCCGGCGCGACTCCGCCGCACCGCATCCGACACCGCCCGCACAGCCTCGTCCTGACCGACCACGCGATCGTGCAGCCGCTGCTCCATCCGAATGAGCTTGTCCTTCTCGCCTTCGAGCATCCTGGAAACCGGCACGCCGGTCCACTTGCTGACGATCTCCGCGACCTCTTCGGCCGTCACTTCCTCACGGAGCAGGCCGCCGCTCGCCTGGAGTTCGGCGAGATCCTGCTCGAGCTCGCAAATCCGCGTCTTGAGGTTCGGAAGTTCGCCATAGCTGATCCGCGCGGCCTCTTCGAGGTTGCCCTGGCGCTGGGCCTCCTCCAGCCTTGTTTGCACGGCGTCGGTCTGCTGCCGTGCCGCCTTGATGTCTTCGAGTCGGCGTTTCTCGTTCTCCCATGTGGCGGTCAGGGCCTGGTTCTTCTCCTTGAGTTCCGCCAACTGCTTCTCGACGCTCTGAATGTGCTTCTTGCTGCCATCGTCCTTCTCCTTCTTAAGCGCCTCGCGTTCGATTTCCAATTGCATGATCCGTCGGCGCAGCTCGTCCAACTCCGCGGGTAGCGAGTCGTTCGCAATCCGCAACCGCGACGCAGACTCGTCGATGAGGTCGATGGCCTTGTCGGGCAGGTGGCGGTCGGTGATGTAACGGTGCGAAAGCGTCGCCGCCGCAACGAGCGCCGCGTCCTGGATCCGCACACCGTGATGCGCGTCGTAGCGGGGCTTGAGCCCGCGCAGGATCGCGATCGTGTCCTCGACCGTCGGCTCGCCTACGTAAACGGTCTGGAACCGTCGTTCGAGGGCCTTGTCCTTCTCGACGTGCCGGCGGTACTCGTCGAGCGTCGTCGCGCCGATGCAGCGAAGCTCTCCGCGCGCCAGCGCCGGCTTGAGCAGGTTGCCCGCGTCAACGGCGCCCTCCGCCTGCCCCGCCCCGACGACGGTGTGCAACTCGTCAATGAAGAGGATCACCTGTCCCGCGGACTCCACGACCTCGCGGATGACCGCCTTGAGGCGTTCCTCGAACTCGCCGCGGTACTTCGCCCCCGCGATGAGCGAGCCCATGTCGAGAGCGATGAGGCGCTTGTCCTTCAGCGCCTCAGGCACGTCGCCGGCGAGGATCCGCTGGGCAAGCCCTTCGACAATGGCCGTCTTACCGACTCCCGGCTCGCCGATCAGCACAGGATTGTTCTTCCTCCTGCGAGCCAGCACCTGCATGATGCGGCGGATTTCCTCATCACGGCCGATGACCGGATCCAGCTTTCCCTGGCGGGCCATTGCCACAAGATCGTGCCCGTAGCGCTCGAGCGCCTGGTACGTGTCCTCGGGATTCTGTGACGTGACCGCAGCACTTCCGCGAATCTCCTTCAGTGCCGCGAGGATGGCATCCTTGTCAGCGCCGCTGACGGTGAGGATTTCCTTGGCTTCGTTCTCGATCTCCACCAGGGCCAGCAGGAGGTGCTCGGTCGAGACGTACTGGTCCTTCATCTGCTCGGCAAGTTCTTCCGCCCTGTGTAAGACCTCTTGCAGGGGTCGGCCGGCGGAGAGAGAACTCCCGGAGACCTTCGGTAACCGATTGAGTTCGGATTCGACGATGGAGCGAATCTGGCCAACCGCGGCGCCCGCCTTTTCGAGCAGCGGCGCCACGATGCCATTTGGCCCGTCACTGCCCGCTCCTGGGCCGTTGGCCTTGGCGCCGCCGGGCATCACTAGCGCCGCCAGCAAATGAACCGGCGTCAGCTCGGCATGTCCACCGGCTTGCGCAAACCGCTCGGCGCGGTGGAGCGCTTCCACCGCCTTGATGGTGAATCGATCTGTCCGCATATGAACCACCTCTCCGGCGGTCAATCGAGCCGCCGACAGGCAGAGAGCAACTCGCGTTCCAGAGATGCTGCGGGCTGTAATGACTGGAAGAATAAGAGGTTAGGACCGACACACTGACTTCGCTTCTGCCACTTTGGCAGCAGAGAATGGCAGCAGTGCGTTCATCATCAGAGGCTCCTATAATGCCGCCCTGTACGGTCCAGCAGCGGGGTCGGTAGTCCACATGCCCGCTAGAGGCCGATATCCAGTAGCTGTAGGCCCATTGCATTGAGGTTGTCGCCATGATCGACGAAACGCAGGGAATCCGCAGGATCAGTTGGTCCGAGTGCTTCGGCTTTACCCACCTATTCCGGTCGTTTCGGCTTGCGATTCACCACACGAACATCATCCTCGCCTTCTGCGGGCTCTTCGGCACGTATCTCACCGGCCGCGTGATGGATGGAATCTGGTCCGACGCCAGTTCTCCCGCGGCAGTCATCGTGGGCTCACACCAAGACAGCGAGTTGGACTGCTTCGTTCGATGCGAGGGCTCCGCCCGGCAGACGACACTCGAATGGCTCGCGGCGCTTGAAGAAGGGGCCGTGGGGGACGCCGATGAGGGTTGGGCTGAACTCCAAACTGCGGACGGCCGCGCTATTCGTGTCGGCGCATTCAGCCTGTTGCTGAACCATGCACGGACGACGATCAACGGCGTTACCTATGCGGTTCGCGGCGGAGACCTGGGCGGTTTTTTGGGGGTGTGTCGTACCGCCGTGATGGGGGGCGTCTGGCTGATTGCGATGCACCCGTTGTACGCGATTCTCTTCTTCCTCATCTCACTGGCGGTTTGGGCCCACTTCGGCGGCGCGATTTGTCGAGTCGCCGCCCTGCACGCGACGCGCGACGAGCGCATCGGCGTGAGAGAAGCGCTGGGATTCGCCAGGGGCAAGTTCGCGAGCTTCTTCGCGGCGCCGTTGATGCCCTTCGGCGTTCTCGTGCTCCTGGGCGCCTGCCTGTTCGTAGCCGGCTTGGTCGCCTTGATCCCGGCGGTCGGCGAGGTTCTTGCCGGCGGCTTGTTCTTCCTGGCGCTGTTGGCGGGTTTCGCATTCGCTTTCGTGCTGATCGGAGCCGCGGCCGGGTTCTCCTTGACATTCCCGACGATCGCGGTCGAGGGCTCGGACGCCTTCGACGCGTGGTCACGGTCGTACAGCTACATCTACCAACGCCCTTGGCGCACCGCGTTCTACGCGATTGTCTCAGTCATCTACGGAGCGATCTGTCTGATCTTCGTGAAGTTCTTCCTCCGCGTGATGTTGTGGTCGGTGCACTTCTGCGTGGGCCTGTCGATGAACTGGGGCGACGCCTTTGCGAAGAACGCCCAGGGCGAGGCCACCCGGCTCCCGGACAAGCTGAACGTGTTGTGGCAGGGACCTTCACTGACCGGCGACACGCCGTTCTGGGGTAGTTTTGGTGGGGCGGAATTGGCCCATCTGAGTTGGTTCGCGCAGCTCTTCTTCTACCTCTGGATATTCATTGTGGTCGGTCTGGTGGGCGCTTTCGTGGTGAGCTTCTTCTACTCGGCGAGCACGCAGATGTACTGCCTGTTGCGGCGGCACGTGGACGCCACGGACCTCGAGGACGTTTACCTCGAAGAGCCCCTGGACGACGACCTCGCGCCGGCCCTGCCCGCCCAGGCGGCCGAAGCGGGGGAGGAAGCATCGGACGGTGCGTCGACGGAGACATCCGAACCGTCGTCGGAGGCAACGCCGGATTAGCTTGGACTCGACCGGTTCGAGCCTGTGGAAGTGCGACGACCCATCGCGCTTGTAAAAACCAGCGAGTCGTTCTTTCGCCACGGAGTTGTGCCATGCGTCTGCACGTCAAGTCGGTGTGCGGAGGAATCGTACTCGGAGTTTCCGTTCTGGCCCTCGGCTGCACCGAGCTATTCTTTGCCTTCGGCCCCGGTGGGATTTGGGGACCCGAACAATCCAGCCTTGCGACTACCGGTGGCGACACGCCGACGGTCATCGCGGCGCCAGCGTACGTCTCCGATCAGATCGATCCGCTGCTGGAAGCGACGGCCGGTGCGAAGGTCATCGTTCAAGCCCAGCTTACGGACGACAACGGCGACGGCCTCATCAACAACGCCGACGACATGGACCTCGTGTCGGGCCACGATGAGAACCAGCCCATTCAAATCCACATCAAGCAGGCGGACGGAAAGTTCTTGACGCTGAGCATCGCCGGCGGCGGACCGATCGCGCGAATGCGGGACCTGGCCATCGCCGACTTCGACAGCGATGGCAGGAACGATATCGCCGTTCTCGTAAACGACACGGGCTTCGTCCCGCAGCCCGGCGCCGACTTGAGAGGTGCAGTCGTCCTGCTCTTCAATCCGCCGACGCCAACGAACGCGCTGTCCTGGGTGGAAGTCAACCTGGTACAGCCGTTCATCCTGCCGTCTGATGCGACCGGCATGACCTCTTTCGCAGTCGCAGACTTCAACGGCGACGGGCGGACGGACATCGTCCTCGGTACAAACGAGATCGATGATGTTCTGGGAGAGACTCAGAAGAACGTGCGCCTGTATCTGAATCCCGGCGGCGCGGCCGCGCGCGGCGAGGCCCTGTGGACCGAGACGACCGATCCGTTGGAAGAGGAAGCCGTCGCCGTGGAGGCTTTGGGCGCGGCCGATATCGATGGCGATGGTGACATGGACATTGTCGCCTCGTTTCCGGTTGCGAAGACCTTCTCGATTCACTGGCTGGTGAACCCGCGGATCCCGGCGGGCGTGGCGGTATGTGAGGCCGGCGTCTGGGCCCGGAAGATGATCGGCCAGCAGGGCGAGGTGGACCCCGACAACCAGGGGGGCGATTTCGTCGCATTGGGAGACATCGACGGCGACGGGGATACAGACGTGGCAGCCGCGCACGCCGGCCTGAGGTTGGTGCAGTGGTTCCGCAACCCCGCACAGCCCGCCGCGGCCGGCGGATGGAACATCGTCAAGCAGCAGACTTTCCCTTGGGAGGTCTTCAACCTCACGCGGTTGCAGGAGGGATTCACGATTACGCAACTGCAGTTGGTACGCCTCAATGGTGACGCCCAGCTCGACGGATTCCTGACCGCCAATGGGAGCATGGTGGGGATGGAGGTCGGCGATGACATCGAGAACTTCTGGGACGCCTTCACCATCACGACGACAGACCCGGTCGCGGAGATCGGCAAGTGCCAGATCATGGACGTGAACGGGGACGGGCTCTTCGATATCGTGGCCCCGCTGAATCGATCCGGCCTCACGCAGGACCAGATTCTCGTCTACCTGCGGCTGACGCCGTAAGACACGCTGGAAACAGCCGCAGTCCGCGCTTGGAAGAGCCGAGGGCTTCAGCCCGCACGGCCGTCTGAGGGTACAGACCTCTTCAGGCCGAGACCATCCGCGCGGACTGAAGTCCGGGGCTCTTCGACCGCGCACGCTGAAGCCTGCGGTTCGAAAGCAGGCGCGTTCCGAGGTCCCCGCCGAAGGAGGTGCGTCGTGCAGGATCGAGAACAACTCGAACGACTTATCAAGGCCGGACACCCCTGCATCTTCATACCGACCCATGAGGAATCCGAAGCGCTGAGCCTCATCGACGAAGCGGCGATGGCGATGGGCGAACCGTTGCAGATGTGGTCCGTCTTGGGCGGCCTGCGCGATCGAACACTTCTCGATACTTCGGAGCACACCGAGACGGAGCCCCCGGCTGCAGCCCTGTACACGCTCTTGAAGAACACCGAACCGCTCATCTGCGTGATGCTGGACCTCGCCGGGCACCTGAGGGACGAGCGGACGCTTCGCGTGCTGCGGGACGTGATCGAGCATTTCCGCCGGACCGGCAGCACGTTGGTCCTGATCGATCCGCGCGACGAACTGCCTCCGGTCGTGTCGACATACGCGACGCGGTTCGAGTTGTCCCTTCCCGACGAGGCGGAGCTGGAGAAGACCGTTCGCGACCGGCTCAGAAGTTGGTTTCTCAGCAAGGGTATCGAAGTTGACATCAAGCGCAGCGCCTTCCGGGCGATCCTCCGAAACCTCCAGGGCCTGACGCGCCGCCAGGTCGCGCAGATCATCAACGACTGCGTGGCGGAAGACCGGCGTTTCGACGCTTCCGACATCAACACCGTCCTCGCCGGCAAGAGAGAAGCACTGCGCCACGGCGGTTTGTTGGAGTTCGTGGAGGCGCCCGTTGATATCGACGAGATCGGCGGCATGAAGCGGCTGAAGCGTTGGCTCGCCGTGCGGGAGAAGGCGATAACCGGCGGTGGACACGGTCTCGGCATGCCTGCTCCGCGTGGCGTCTTGCTCCTCGGCGTACAAGGGGCAGGCAAGAGCTTCTGCGCCAAGGCGATCGCGACGGCTTGGCAACGGCCTTTGCTGCGGATGGACGTCGGGGCATTGTACGATCGCTACATCGGAGAGTCCGAACGCCGCCTGCGAGACGCATTCCGGCAGGCGGAGAGAATGGCGCCGGTCATTCTGTGGGTCGACGAAATCGAAAAGGCCTTTGCATCGGCCGCAAGTAGGAGTACGGACGGCGGGCTCTCGCAACGGATGTTTGGCTCGCTGCTCACGTGGATGCAGGAGCATCGCGAGCCTGTGTTCCTCGTGGCGACTGCGAACGACATCGAGGCCCTGCCGCCGGAGTTGCTGCGAAAGGGCCGGTTCGACGAGGTATTCTTTGTGGATCTGCCCGGCGAAGAGACGCGGAAGCAGATATTCGCCATCCACCTGCGAAAGCGGGAATGTGATCCGTCGCTGCTCGACCTGGATGCGCTGGTCTCGGCTTCAGAGGGCTACAGCGGGGCGGAGATCGAGCAGGCGATCCTCTCTGCGATCTACGAGACCTCCGCGCGCGACGAATCTATGTCGACCGAGGCGATCTCCACCGTCCTGCGCGAGTCGCCCCCGCTCTCGGTTACGATGGCCGAGCGCGTCGACGCACTGCGCAACTGGGCTACTCACCGGTGCGTGCCTGCGGATTAGAGCGGCCCGTGTTCTTCCGTAGCGGCCGACGCCCCTGTCGGCTGGGGAGACCGTTGACATTCGTCGTCCGACACGGGGGTCGGACGCTACCCTTGACGGCCATCGGAAAGGCCGGGGCTACTTCTTCTCGGGCTGCTGATGCATCGGCCGCGAGTCGTGTCCGTCACTCGCCAATTGCCAACCGATCTTCCGGTCGTAGGTCATGTCGAACCGGTGTTCCCACACACGGCCCGATTGTATCCCCGCGACCCGGAGGACGACCTTGTCCGGATCGTCCGCGACCGCCTCTGAGGACAACGCGCGGCAGACCTGAAGCTGTGACATCATGCTTCGTACGAACTCATCCGACGCCAGTGCAGCCTCGTCGCCTCCGGCTTGCTTCACGAACGCCGGGGACAGCCGAGCGCGGACGTACTCCACATCGCTGTTCAGCGCCCGCTTGCTCAACTCGTCGAACGCCGCCACTGGGCACGGCCGATCCGATGCGCTACAGCCTAGGCCGAAGATCATCAACCCAAAGCCGCACAGTGTTGCCAAATTGCAATTCATAGTTCTTCTCCATCTGTTCGCTGTCTTCACGCAGTTCGTTGTTCCTGCCATTCCCATAGCCTCGACGAATGCTCTCAGTCCGCAGGTTCTTCCCGTCACGGTTTGTCGCGCAGCAGGCTCTGGAGCCGTTGCAGAATCGAGATCGCCTCCACGGGCGTCGTCCGCTCCACGTCCACCTCGCCCAATGCGTCCACAAGCTCCCGCCACCACTCGGGCATCGGGTCGGCCGCCGGAAACAGGAGCAGTTGGTTCGATTGCGCACGGCCACGGCTTCCACCTCCCTCGGCATCTCCGTGGGATTTGTTCGCAAACCCGCGTTCCAGTTCCGCCAGTATCACCTCGCTTCGTTTGAGCACGCTGGCCGGCAGACCCGCCATCGCCGCCACGTGGACGCCGTAGCTCCGGTCCGTCGCGCCGGGCACGATCTTGTGGAGGAACACGATATCGCGCCCCAGCCCCGCCGGCCGCAGTGCCTCATGTACCGCGACATTGAAGTTCGCTACGCCGGGCAGCGACTCCGCCAGGTCCGTGAGTTCGTGGTAGTGCGTCGCGAACAGCGTCCGGCAACCGATTCGGCCCGCGATGTGCTCGGTCACGGCCCAGGCAAGCGCAAGACCGTCGTATGTGCTCGTGCCCCGACCGATCTCGTCCAGGATCACCAGCGAGCGGCTCGTTGCGTTGTTCAGGATTCGGGCCGTCTCCACCATCTCGACCATGAACGTCGACTGCCCCCGAGCCAACTCGTCGCTCGCGCCCACGCGGGCGAATATCCTGTCCACCGGGCTCCAACGCATCGACTTGGCCGGAACGTAGCTGCCTGTTTGCGCTAGCAACACAAGCAGGGCAACCTGCCGGATGTACGTGGACTTACCCGCCATGTTGGGACCCGTGATGACCAGCAGCCTGTTCTCGTCGCTCGATAGGCGGCAGTCGTTCGGCACGAACTGTTCCCCAAGCGTTGCGTCGAGCACAGGATGACGGCCGTCCACGATCTCCAGGACGCCGCACGCAGAGTCCCCCGCGCCACCATCACCGTCGTGCGGAACAACCTCCGGCCGGCAGTAATCCCGCCGACGCGAAAGCTCGGACAACCCGGCCAGCACGTCGAGTACGGCAACGCCATCCGCGGTCTCGCGAAGCCGGGGCAGCGCGTCCGCCACACGATCTCGAATCTTGTTGAACAGATCGAGTTCCAGTTGATTCGCCTTGTCCGCCGCGCCGAGCACCTCGCTTTCATGCCGCTTCAACTCGTCGGTGATGTAGCGCTCGGCATTCCGGATCGTCTGCTTGCGAACGTAGTCCGCCGGGACCTTGTCGCGGTGTTGATGGGTGATCTCGATGTAGTATCCGAAAACCGAGTTGTAGCCTACTTTGAGCGTCGGTATCTTCGTCCGCTGGGCCTCGCGGGCCTGGAACGCCGCCAGCCATTGATGGCCCTCTCTCGCGATGTTCCGCAGGCGGTCTAGTTCCCCGTCAAACCCGTCGGCGATGTAGCCACCATCGCGAACGATCGAGGGCGCGTCCGCCTTCAATGCACCGCCCAGAAAAACCACCAGTTCCTCGTGTCCGCTCAGCGAACCCGCGAGCCGGGTCAACAGATCCTCTGCGTCTACCGCCGCGGCCCGGACCGGTGGGCCGATCAGCTCCGACATTGTCCCGCATCGTTTCAGGGCTTCGCCCAGCAAGACCAGGTCTCGCGGCGAAGCGCGGCCCACGCCCAACCGGGCGGATATCCGCTCGATATCGCCGATTCCGCCCAGAAGTTCTCGCAAGCGCCGCAGCCTGTCGGGCTCACCGCGAAGGCTCGCGATCGCCTCCTGGCGGCAGCGGATCTCCCCGCAGTTCAGCACCGGAAAACACAGCCACTCGCGGAGCCGTCTTGCCCCCATCGCCCCGCTGGTCATGTCGATTGCGCTAAGCAGCGTGCCCTCTCTCGCTCCGTCGCGGAGCGTTTGCTCCACTTCGAGCGCACGAAGGGCGGATTGGTCGATCATGACGCGATCAGCCGTCTGATGCGGAACGATCTTGAGGATGTGCCGCAGGGCCGACTTCTGTGTTTCCTGCAGGTATTCGAGGATCGCCGCGGCCGCGCAGAGCGATTCATCGAAGGCGTCGAAGCCGAAGCCTGCCACGCTGGACACGCTGAATTGTTCGCAGATGCGGCGCTCCGCCATGTGCGGATCGAACACATGTGGCGGACGAGGCGAGACTGCCGTCTCCAGCATCCCCCGGAGTGACTCCGTGAACGGGTCTTCCGCTTCCATGTCCGACTCGGGCGCTAGCAACTCTGCCGGTCGCAGGCGGGCAAGCTCGTCTGACAGCTCGTCCGCCCGTACCATCTGGGCGAAGAAGCGGCCGCTCGCCAGCTCGACGCACGCCAAGCCGGTTAGCCCGGCCGTGCGTCGGCCGCGAGAAGGACAGACCGCAGCGAGGTAGTTGTTCCGGCGTTCGTCGAGCAGCGCTTCGTCCGTCAGCGTGCCAGGCGTGATGATGCGTTCGACGCCGCGCCTGACGACCCCCTTGGCCAGTCGGGGGTCTTCCTGCTGCTCACTGATCGCGACCTTGTACCCGGCCGCAACCAGCTTCGCGATGTAGCCATCCACGGCGTGGTACGGGACGCCCGCCAACGGGATTGGGCTCCCGCTGTTTTTGTTCCTCGCCGTCAGCGTCAGACCCAGCACGCGAGCGATCGTCTTGGCATCGTCGAAAAAAGTCTCGTAGAAGTCCCCCATGCGGAAGAGCAAGATCGCATCACCGACCTGCTGCTTCTGCTCGAGGTACTGCTGCATCGCCGGCGTGAGGGAAGTCCGCGGCGGCGTCTGTCGGCCGGCTTTTGCCCGGGCGATCTTCCGACCGGCCTCCTTGTTGAGGGCATCTTGCCCACCGCCGGGCTGTTGCTCGTTGGCCTCATGCTCGATGGCGGTCGGCCCGTCGGCTGCTTGCTCGGCAGCCTCGGATGCCGAAATGGGAGCTTTCAAGTTGGCGGCGTTTGGGTCCATGCGACGCGTCCGATCCTCCGATTGAGCACACCGAATGTAGGGGCCGCGGCCACGATCGGCAAGCAAACCGCTTTCGGCCGATTTTTTTTGCCTAGCTGTGCCACCTAGATTGGCACTCTGGCGCGGTTTTCGAGTTGCAATCCCTGTCAGCCGGGCCATCATGGGGATATCGCCCACCGTGTGAGCGTGATTAGATACCTTGTCCCTCCGGTACCCCCTGGGGTGGCAGGTCGACCTCATCACCCCGACCAAGCGACCTGCCACCCACCCATCGTTTCCGCCCGACGACGATTCGCTGGGCCGAGAGTCCTTTCTCGGCCCTCAGGCCGGTGCCGAGAAGGGACTCTCGGCAGAGCGTCTTATCGTACTGCTTATAAAACGCGGTACCAGCCCGGCGGGGCAGGCCAGCCTCCGCTCACGGGCGTCGGCCGTGCAGACCCGCCAATGCCAGCAGTCCCCCGAAGAGGATCACGAGGCCGAACAGGTGAACGCCGCACATCCGAGCGAACGAAATCGCGACGGCCGCCGCGAGCAACCACCAGCAGACGGCGATGACCAAGGAGCCCGTCAGGCGGCGCCCCCCCCCGCCACTGTTCGAGACCATGCCGGTTGACCAGCGCCAACGGCAGGTAGCACACGCTGTAGTAGAAGCTCCAGACAATCGGCGAGAGCAAAAGCGAGAGCACGACGAAAGCGGCAAACTCGTGCCTGGCCCGTGCCATGGAGATCCGCCTCATGCCATGCCGGCAGACGCCAACCGCGCAGAGGACGGCCAGCCCTTGAAAGCCCCACAACAGCCATTGAACTGGAGCCATCCGCAACGGCCCGATCCCGACCGGCGTCGCGTCCCAGTTCACAACGTTGATGAACCGCGGCGATCCGTCGGGTTGGTCGACGCCGCTGTCGGTCGGGTGGGTGAGACGTCTGGCCACAATCGCCGCCGACTGGTTCGTGTAGCTCATCTTGTTCGAATCGATGACGGCTAGGCGCTGGCTGCTTTGCCCTAGCACACTCTGATGCCAGAACTCGACGTAAGCCTGTCGGCTTGCCCCCACGCCCAGGGCGGCCGTCGGCAGGATCGCGTTCATGACCACCAGCCACGCCGCCGTGGAAAACACCAGCAGCCACTGCCGCTTCAGGAGGAAGAACAGAATCAGCACCGCCGGATAGACTTTTGTGGAGATCGCCAACGCCAGCCAGAAACCCCCGGCTCCGGGATGGCGCGTCTCGACGCTCTGCCAGACGAATACGAGCATCGTCAACGTGAAGAGCGCCATCTGGCCGATGACGAGACATCCCGTCACATAGACCAGCACCATCCCGACCGTCGCCCCGATCCGCAGCCACACAGGCGGCCCGCGCGCCTCAGTGTCCCCCGAGATCATCCAACCGTCGATCAGCCGCACGCTGAGAAGAAACCCGCCCAGCGATAGCCCGTTGAACACCACGCTCGCGACCGTGATCGGCAGGAACGAAAACGGCGTCATGAGCAGAACGAAGAACGGCAGGTAGTTGTGGACGCCATACGTATCCACAAGTTGCCCGGTCTGCCTGAAATGCTTTGCCGTCAAGTAGAAGTCGTCAAAGTCGCTGGTTGAAGACTGGTCCGTCCGCGCGCGATAGGCCCCCACGGCGAGTACGGTTCCGGCGTAGATCAGCACGCAAACAAACAGCAGGATCAGCCGGGTTCTGGAACGTGGTGAGTGCATGTGTGCGCGGAGTATACCGCCGATGTTTGTGGCTGCACACGCGAGGGTGGCGCAAGGGTCCGAGGGGCCAGGGGGCGGGCGAAGGACAAGGGATCGAGGGACAAGGGATTATGCCGTAGCGTCCGACCCCCGCGTCGGACGTCTTGTAGCGTCGGCCCCCCGTGGCCGACGAGAATGAGAGCCGCTCGCGTCAGCAAGCGGTCACTGCGCAACAATGACGGCCAACCTGGCGAGCGCTGACCCCTCCCTCACGGTCGGGGCTCTGATCATCAACGGCCGACAGGGGCGTCGGCCGCTACCGCCCATTCCGACCGCAATCCGAACCCCGCGCCGAGTACCCTTACCAGCCCGAAGCGCAAGCGAGGGTCCGAACATACCGTCGCCAATCCGAGCCCCGAGCGCAAGCGAGTGGGTCTGAAGAGCAGCCACCGAAGGGTGCGGCTCGCCGCACCAACCTCGAACGGAATGCTGGGTGCCCTGCCTTCACGGCCCGCGTAAGCGGGACGGGTAGGCATGTCGTCCCTATGTCGAGCATGCTTACCCGCGACGCCGTCGCGTGAAAGCATGGCACACGGCGACATCTCACAAGGAATCCGATCAGTACTCGCCGACATCCTCAATGCCCTGTCTGTACTCCCAAACGCGGTCCTTCCAATGCTCGAAGTAGTTTCGCAATCCTTTCATCACTCTGATGAGTTCGAGCAAGTCGGGGCTCGGGATTGAATCGTCATGCGGCCTTCCGTGCTTGTCCCGACGGTAGCGAAAAGTCTGCGAACTTGGGTCGAACTGATGAAACTCGTTGAGAAGCCGCTCGACATTCTTGTCGTTCTCATCATCGTCAAAGAGGTTGCTCGCAAGTCCCTTGGCCGCATTCCACAACTGCATGAGACGGTGCGTCTTTGTGAGGTCGAGCGTCGAATGGAACCTGGAAAGGCTACCCAACTCTTCGATGAGATGCTTGAGCGCGAGTTCCAGGTAATGACGATAGCAGTACAGCATCGGCAGTAGTAGGCCACGGAACTCGCGCGTCGGATCCCACTTCTTCAGTTCTCCCTGCTGGACGATGTCGCGCGCGAGGTTATGCCCTGCCCAGAACCAAGCTTCCCGGTGGAGATCGTCGCGATGCTGATTGACCATGGCATTGAATGCCGCTGAGCGCGGGCGCGCAGGGGTGTCAGTCCTTTCTGCCTTGCGATCTTGAGGGCCTTTGAATCTCGATATGCGCTGACCCTTGTCCGGCCAATCAAACTCCTCGTCCAACTCGCTCATCGCGAAGTCCTCCCGAGAATGTAGTAGTCAACCGGTTTCGTTACGGTTCTGGTTGCAGCCTTGCGAAAACTGTCTCGAACGACGAAAGCATCTCCCGACCGAACAGGACGAACGACACGCGCTCGATTTGTGGATGCCGGGTGCCATGCCTTCACGGCCCGCGCGAGCGGGACGGGTAGGCATGTCTGCTCCACCTTGAACATGCTTACCCGCGACTACGTCGCGTGAAAGCATGCCACCCTGCAAGGAGGGACCTCTCATTATTCCCCGTCGGCC
>JBDRKQ010000052.1:0-18203 GCA_043813895.1 Planctomycetota bacterium | reverse complement strand
TTCAGGGTCGGCTCCCACCGAAACCGCAGCAGGGTCGGGGCGAAGGTGTCGGGATCGCGACCCTGAAGCAGGAGCCGAACCGTGGCGATGGTCATGCTGCCGTCCTCGACGAG
This sequence comes from Planctomycetota bacterium, assembly GCA_043813895.1. Taxonomy (GTDB): domain Bacteria; phylum Planctomycetota; class Phycisphaerae; order UBA1845; family UTPLA1; genus CAZTAR01. The sequence goes on along the minus strand of JBDRKQ010000052.1, from coordinate 18,090 downwards.
TTGGGCCTCCGCGGTCCGGGGATACTCGTGCTTCAAGGAAGAGTACGAGTATCCCGTCGACGGGCTGCCTTCTCGATAGACCTCTTCCTGCAACGTCTCGTACTCGCCCTTGAGTTCCCGCACGAGGATCGCGCTGTGTTTGGGGCATAGCCCGCGCCAGGGCCCCTCGCCGTTCTCGAAGATCAGATTGTCCCAGACGCGCCTCAAGACATCTTCGTCGCTCAGGGGACTTCCGACCGCCGCCTCCTGACTCTCACGGAGGAACTGCATTGTCTCGTCGTTCAGCTTCGCCCGACAACGGCCGGCATATCGCACGTATCCCTCGTAACCCAGCGACGACTCCATCGCGACGATGTCGGTGATTGCGTCGATCAGTGCACTTCGTTGGTCAGGAGGCAGTGTGACCTGCGTCGTTAAAGGAAGACCTCGGATCAACGACCGGCAGACGTCCTCCGAGCTCAGACGGACATACGAGGCCTCCGACCACATCTTCACGTATTCGTCGGCGCTCTTGAGATAGCGTTTTGAGTACTCGAGGGGCGACTCGCCTTGCTGCGGAGACGAAGGGATGCCCATGGAGGTCTTGGGTTCGGGCGGGGCCTCCGCGCCCGCGTCATTGTCGGTGGGCGACGCGGCCGGCTGCTCCTTCTTGGGCTCTTCTTTCTCCGAGCGGCAGGAGCAGCAGAAGAAAGTCGCGATCATGCCACCGACCAGCACTAGACGAATAACTATGTACCACATCGTGTTTTCCTCCTGGTGATGTGAGGCCTTCATGGCCCGCAAACGCTGCCAGACCACGCGACCGATAATCACCTTACTCCCCCGAGAGGTCAAGCTTATCTGTCTTTCTTTGTTGTTGTTCCGTCATGGCCTGGCGCATAATGCGCTCTGACATATGGAGCATCACGCCCGTGGCCCCCTCACCGGCACATCTCACGCGGCCCACCGGCAACGCCGCGCGGAGGATCCATCGCGCGTTTACGCTCCTGGAATTGCTCACGGTCCTGGCGATCATCTCCCTGCTGCTGGCGATCCTGTTGCCGAGTTTGGCGACGGCGCGCCGATCCGGCCAGCGGACCAAGTGCCTGGAACTGCTTCGCAATCTGGGCATCGCTTCTGCGGCCTACGCCAATGGCGATCCGCGCGATCAGCCGCTGGCCGCTCATCCCATCGCCGATGTCAACCCGGACCACGACGAAGGCTATTACGACTACGGCGGCGCGACGGGCGCGGCGAACGTGTTCGGCGGAACGCGATACGGCCCAGACGGGCCGCGCACGGCTGCCACCCGCCCCCTCAACCAATACATCCTGGGCGCCGGCGCCGGAGAGTCCACGGATTATTCGGCCTTTCGTTGCCCCGGCGACAATGGATGGCCGTATGGTACGTGTGATGGATGGGTTCAATGGGATGACAACCTCGTGGGGCAGCCGTTCTACGAATCGGTCGGGACCAGCTTCCACGCGAACGCGGCACGCGTCCCCGGGTTTGGGACGCCAATCGATTACTGCTCGTTCAGCCCATACCTTCGGGCCATATCGAGGATCCCACTCTCCGAAGAGACTATCCTGTACTGCGAATCACTACTCTGGACTGCGGCTTTTCACACCGACCAAGCGTACCCTGCCGATCCGGAAGACGTCCTGTTCGATGGCTGGCACGGGCCCGAGCCGCGGTTCAACGTTGTCTTCGCCTCCGGGGGCGCGAAGACGATCAAGCTCGAGATGGTCGGCTTCGCGGGCCAGTACATTCCGTCCGATCCCGACTACGCCGGGTTGTGGCTCGGCCAGCGGGGATGGCGCTTTCATTGCCGTCCCGACGATCTCATTCCGGACCCTCCGTAATGCCGACGTCGAGGATCTTGCCGCGGCGGGGAGAGGGTCAACAAACTAGCCCTGGTACAGTTTGGGTGCCACGGGCGGCTTGACCGCCCGTGCCGGCACTGGCAGCAAGCTGCCAGTGGCACCCTCCAGTCAAACTGTACCAGTACCAACAAACTGATCTACGCATCGGTTTCTGCACCTTGTTTTCGCGATTCACGTGTGGTATTCGTATGCTCCTCCTGCGTGCGAACTGGTTCGACAATCTGCGCCCCGGATGATAGGCTACAGACACACGCGGAGGGACTGAATAGTCTCAATCGTCAGACGATATGCTTCGGTAATTCCCATACACCTACGAAGAATGCAGTAAAACCATGCGAATCCTCAGTGGCGTACAACCTTCCGGCAAGCTCCACCTGGGCAACTACTTTGGCGCGATGAAGCAACACATCGAGGCCCAGGAGGCGAACGAGTGCTTCATCTTCATCGCCAACTACCACGCCATGACCACGATCCAGGACGCGGCGAGACTGGCGGACCTCACACAAGACGTCGCGCTGGACTACCTTGCGCTCGGGTTTGACCCGAACAAGGCGTGCCTGTTTCGTCAAAGTGACGTGCCGGAGGTGACGGAGCTGGCGTGGATTCTCTCGACGGTCACGGGCAAGGGGCTGCTGGATCGCGCCGTCAGCTACAAGGACAAGGTCGCCAGAGGCCTGTCGGCGTCGATGGGACTGTTCTCCTATCCGATCCTCCAGGCCGCGGACATTCTGATCTATCGCAGCGACGCCGTGCCGGTCGGAAAGGACCAGGTCCAGCACATCGAGATGACGGCGGACATGGCGGGGTACTTCCACAACATGTACGACTGCGAAGTGTTCGTCATCCCGAAGGCGAAGCTGAACGAAGCGGCCGTCGTGCCCGGCTTGGACGGCGAGAAGATGAGCAAGAGCTACGGGAACACGATCGACCTGTTCGACTCGCCAAAGCACGCGAAGAAGCGGATCATGAGCATCAAGACGGACAGTACGCCGGTGGAGGAGCCGAAGGATACCGAGCACTGCAACGTGTTCGCCCTGCTGCGCCTGTTCGCCCAGCCGGACGAGTTGAAGACGTGGACCGAGCGCTACGGCAAGGGCGGCACCGGCTACGGCGATGTGAAGGCGCGCGTGGCCGAGCTGTTCGAGAAACGCTTCCGCCGCGCGCGTGAACGCCGCGAGGAGCTCGTGGAAGATCCGGACTACGTGGAGGACGTCCTCGCCACGGCCGGGCGCAAGGCCAGGGAGGTGGCGCAGACCGTGATGGAGGATGTCCGCGCGGCGTGTGGCATTGTGGTGGCGAATGCGTGAAGTCGAATAGCGAATGGCGACAGGCCTTGGGAGGGAGAGGGTTCTGAGGAGGGGTGTCCAGGCGCAACTCTCGTGGATGCAAGAGAGGAGGCGATCGACTTGGGCTGAACGTTGTGGACGATCTTCCCGTGAGCAGGCATTCCCGGAACAGATTCTCCGGAGCAGCATGAGCAAGTGTGAGGCGGGCGAGCACGCTTGCGGAAAATCTTCGCTCGCGCATCAATGCAACCGTTTGGCCGTTTGGCTGCACATTTCCAACTTCTCTCGCCCCACGGCGCTTACTGCGTTACGATACCGCCCATGGCGAACTACCTGGTCCGAACAGACATCTACAACGGTCCGATGGACTTGTTGCTCTACCTGATCCGTCGCAGCGAGATCGATCTGTACGACATACCGATCTCGGCGATTACGGAGCAGTATTGCGAGCACGTCGAGTTGCTGAAGGTCATTGACCCGAACGCGGCGGGGGAGTTCCTCGTGATGGCGGCGATGCTGATGGAGATGAAGTCCCGGATGTTGCTGCCGAGGCCGGTGAACGAGGACGGCGAGCCGGACGACCTGTCGGACCCGCGGCTGGAGTTGGTGCGGCAGTTGCTCGAATACAAGAAGTTCAAGGACGCGTCGCTGGATCTGGGCGAGGCTGCCCAGACGCAGGCGGCGCGTTGGCCGCACGTGCCCGCCAAACTGCCCAGCGACGACCCCGCGCAGGTGGACCTGGAAGAAGTGCAGATCTGGGATCTTGTTGCGGCTTTCAACCAGTTGATGTCTTCGATCGGCGCGGGCAAGGCAACGCACGACGTCATCTTCGACGACACGCCGATCGCCCTGCACGCGGCGGACGTGTTGGACCGGCTGCAGAGCGAGGGGGGAGAGATGTGCTTCGAGGAGGTCTTTGCCGGCCGGAGCAAGGTCGAGATGATCGGCCTGTTCCTGGCGCTACTGGAGCTGATGCGGCAGCAGCGCGTGCGGATCACACAGGCAAGTGTGACCGCGCCGATCCTGATTACGCTCCTCTCCGCAGAGCCGATCGACACGGGCGACGAATGGCGGCCGGGTTTTCGCGAAGCAGTGCTCGGTCCCGAAGCGGACGGCGAGGAGCACGGTCCCACGGCACGGCCGCAGACCGAGCCCGAAGTGTGGGATGGGCGTACCTCTTCTGATGCCTCCACCGGCGAGACGCCGGCGCCACAGACAGACGACATCGCCGGCGAGACGCCGGTGCCACAGGAGAATGAACCATGATACCCTCGCGGAGATTGGCCGAGTTGAACATCACACTGCCGCCCGTCACGCCGCCGGTCGGTTCCTACATCCCCGGCATCCGCACCGGCAACCTGGTGCTCGTGAGCGGGCAGCTTCCGATCGTGAGCGGCAAGTTGACGACTGCCGGCAAGGTTGGTGCGGACGTATCGATCGAGGCTGCTGTCGAAGCGGCACGGCTGGCCGGGCTCAATGCGTTGGCGATCGCCGCGGACACGGCTGGGGGCATCGATTGCATTGCCCGGATCGTCCGCCTGGCGGTCTTCGTGAATAGCGCTCCGGGCTTCACCGAACAGCCCAAGGTTGCCAACGGCGCCAGCGACCTGATGGTCGAGATCTTCGGTGAATCGGGCAAGCACGTTCGGGCGGCCGTGGGCGTCAACGAGTTACCGCTAAACACCGCGGTGGAGGTTGAACTCATGGCCGAGACCCGAGGAGATTGACGACGATGGCAGACGCAACCAAGACGCCGCTGCGACCGGTCTGGTGGAACGCCGAGGCCCGTCCGCACGGGGTTCTCGAGATGATCGACCAGACCCTCCTGCCGGGCGAAATGACGACGATCACGTGCGCGACCGTGCAATCGGTCTGGGATGCGATCAAGCGTTTGCAGGTCCGTGGCGCACCTGCGATCGGCGTGGCGGCGGCTTACGGTGTGATTGTCGGACTGAACGAGTTCGAAGCGACGGATCGCACCTGGCCCGAACTCCTGGAGGAGGTTTGTGACCATCTGGCGAGCAGCCGGCCCACGGCGGTCAATCTATTCTGGGCCATTCAACGGATGCGAAGACGGGCGGAGACGCTTCGGCGGCACAGTTGGGCAGAGGTTCGCGATGCGCTGTTGGCGGAGGCACACACGATCCGCGACGAAGACGCGGCGATGTGCAGGGCAATCGGCGAGGCTGGGCAGCACCTGATCGAGCCGGGCGCCGGCGTGCTGACACACTGCAATGCGGGCGCGCTGGCCACGAGCGAATACGGAACGGCTCTGGCGGTCATGTACGCGGCGCACGCCCGTGGGCGGAGCTTCAAGGTCTTCGCGGACGAGACCAGGCCGCTCTTGCAGGGCGCACGGCTCACTGTGTGGGAACTCGACCGAGCCGGCATCGACGTCACCCTCATCTGTGACAACATGGCGGCGGTGTTGATGGCGGAGCGCAAGGTGAACCTCGTGATTACCGGCGCCGACCGAATCGCGGGCAACGGCGACGCCGCCAACAAGATCGGCACGTATGGCGTGGCGGTGCTGGCCGCCGCCCACGACATTCCCTTCTATGTCGCCGCTCCGAGTTCGACGTTCGACATGGCGATCAAGGACGGCTCGGAGATTCCGATCGAGCACCGTGACGCGGACGAAATCCGCCGCGTTTTGGGCCGGCAAGTAGCTCCGCCCGACGTTCAATGCTATTGCCCTGCCTTTGACGTGACGCCGGCCCGACTGATAACCGGCATCATTACGGAGAAGGGACTCATCAGCCCCGTTACGGCAGAGAACGTCGGCGAGGCATTGCGGGCGCAGGGTGTGGGCCCCCGCAACCGATGCCGGACGTAGAACGGAGCGCCCGCCACTCGGGCCGACGTGACCGGGGTCGATTCGATTCCGGTCGGGAATGTCTTTTTTTTCGGGCTCCGAGGCCTGTTTCGGTCCGCCCCAATCCCGCTGGAGACGCAAAAGGGCGGCGGTGGAGGGGACCTTCCCGGACCCTACGTTGAAGCACGGAGACGGGCCGGTTCACCAGCCTCCCGAGGCGCGTGCCCCCCTTGAAAGACGCCAAGCACTCGGATACTATATGAATGAACGCAAGCCCGACCAGGGTGACTTGCGCAGAGAAGCATCATACCTGCCAAACCCGCCTGGGGATTGTGAGGGTCATAGAGAATGGCGAAAAGACGACGACGTGCTGCCACCGTAGCCGCGCTCTTGATGACGGGCGCGATCGTTATGCAGGTGGGCCCAGCCTGCGCGATGCTCGGGAACTTCGGGCTGGCCGCTTTTGATTTCAGCACCTTGTTGGATGAGAACGAACAATTCGCCGGCCTGCTCTCGCCATGCGGGAGACCGAACGTTCAGTACGTGACCGAAGACGGCATTCCAATCACCGGCGAGGTCTATTACACGGGTGATGACATGATCTTCGACTGCCCCGTCACCAACATCGTGGGCACCCCGCCGAGCGGCACCGGTGGTACGGGCGGTGACACTGGCGGCGGCGACACCGGTGGAGGTGGCGGCAACTAGTCGCGGCATACGGCTCGACGCTGTGAGTTTGTGGCCGAGGCGGGTGTGATCGAGTTTCAAGAGGCACTGACCTCGCAGGAGGCTGGACGCGAAGACGTCTCCATCTAGTTCTGGAAGGTGCGACAAATGCAACGACACAAAACTATTCAGAGAACATTGCTGAGCATGACCTTGGTACTTGCGGGTGGGACGCTGCTGGGGGGAAGTTGTATCAACACGGTCGCGTCCGCCCCCCTCTGCGGTACGGTCTTCCCCTGGTGCACGCCGATTGACCAGTTGAACCTGTTCTACCCCATGCTGGAAACGCCGGACTACTACTCCGATCCATCCTGCACCATCCCGCTGGGCTGTGGCGACGGCGATCTCTATGATGTCGACCCGGATGCTGGCTACCCCGGCGGCGACGCACCTGTGGATCCTGAGGATGATGAGGGCGGCGGAGTAGGCGGCGGCGGCGGAAACTAGCCGATCGATGCCGAGGTCTTATTCGGCGGCGGGTCGCAACTCGGTCGGCCGCTGACACCATCGGAGACATGACCGGCTCGCGAGTGATGTCCTGTCGCTCGCGAGCCGTTTCCATGCCTAGTGCGTCCGCGACGACGACTGCGAGGTCCCATCCGGTCTCAGTGGGCCGGCTTGTTGTCCGGGCATGTTTCGTCCTATACTATGTCGCATCGCCGCGCGGGACCAGGCGCCTGCGGATCATCCCGCCGACGTCTGCAAACCGCCGCGTGCCGAAGCGCGCCTACCGTTCGCCGACGGGGCACACAGTCTATGTCGATCGTGCTTGAAGCGAGGAATCTCCGGGTCGAGTACGGGATGTTTGTCGCCGTGCCGGACCTGTCGCTCCAGCTCTCGGCCGACAACCTGCTCGGCCTCATCGGGCCCAACGGCGCGGGCAAGACCACCACGCTCAAGGCCATCGCCGGGCTCCTGCCGTGTGCCGCAGGATCAGTTAAGGTGCTTGGCAACGAGGTCGAACCAGGCGACCCTCGGACGAAGGCATGCATCGGCTTCGCGCCGGACTCGCCGCCGATCTACGAGGAGATCACCGTCGCGGACTTCCTCCGTTTCATCGGCCGCGCCTACGGCATCTCGAGCGACATGACCGACGAGCGAATCGACTTCTGGCTCGAACAACTCTGGCTCGCGGATCGGCGCGACAAGAAGATCAAGTCGCTCTCCCGCGGGATGCGCCAGCGCCTGACGATCGCGCGGACGCTGCTGCCGAACCCGACGCTGGTGCTGCTGGACGAGCCAGCGGCGGGGCTGGACCCCGCAGGGCGTGCACAGTTTCGCAAGCTGCTCGGCAACCTCCGTGATCAGGGCAAGGCCCTCATCGTTTCTTCTCATATCCTGGCCGACCTTGACGAATACTGCACCCATATCGCAATCATGCAGGCCGGACAGATCATCCGCTACGGTACGGTCGCCCAGGTCGTCGCCGGGAAGGACGACAACCGGTGCCGTTATGACGTCACGTTAGCGGTGCCCTTGCCTGGAACGAAGCGGATTCTTGAGGAGATTCCCACGCTGACGCAGGTAGAGGTCCACGGCCGCAAGATATCGTTTGAATTCGAGCATGACGCCCAGGCCGCCGCCGATTTGCTACGAACGCTGATCCACCGAGGTTTGCCTATCGCCGACTTCGGGCCGGCCGCCCACGACCTCGAACAGGCTTACCTGCGCACAGGGATCAAACAGGTGGATTGACGATGAGCGCTACGCCTTTTATCGCGAATCCGATCGGTTGGGTGCAGGCCAGGCTCATCGGCGGCTGGATGCGACTCTTCTCGATCACCGGCGTGTACGCGGGCGCCATCCTGTTTTTTCATATCCTCATCTATCGCATGTTGCGCATTGATAGTGTGCAACTCGATTCCTTTGCCGGCGGCGCGCTTGCCGTCATGACCACGATTCAAGCCATCATCCTGCTCATTGGTGGTTGTGCCGCGATCAAGAAGGCGATCCATCGAGACTTCACCACGGACATGATTACGTCTCATCGTGTGACCGCCATGAGCGGCTACACTGCCGTCATCGGCTATCTCACCGGGCCGACGGCCCAGGTCTTGATCCTCACGCTCGTCAACTGGCTCATCTGCACCGTGCTGGCGATTCTCGCAGGCCCTCTCGTGCCGCCCATCGCGCCGACGGCAGCGCTGCTGTTCCTCCTCTGTGCGGCCGCGATGTGCTGGACCTTCGCGATACTGACAGCCTTGAGCACCAAGGGCAACGTGTCCGTCGTCGGCATTGTCATCCTGCTCGCGCTTGCGAGCCGATCCGGCGTGGCCTGGATTGTGCCCGGCCTGGCGATTCTGACGGGCGCAGCCGGTGTGGCGCCCTCTCTCATCGGGGGCACGGCGATCGGCGACTTAGGCCCCTACGTCTTCATCGCTATGGTGGCCCAGCTCGCGTTTGCGCTCACGTTTTTCATCGCCGCCTCCCGGAAGTATGCGCGCGACGATGTCCAGGCGTTCGATCCCGTTCTCGCCCAAGCCCTGCTCGCCCTGTGCGCCGTCATCGCCGGTGTGGGCCTTGCCTTTTCCCCCGCATCCTTCTGGGGCTCGATGAGCACAATATGGCAGGACAAGGCGGCGCAGACTCTCGCTTCGCTTACGGCCCTGGCACTCATCGCCTTTGTGCCTGTGGCCAGCGCCGCCAAGGCCGCCGCGCGCTGGGCCAAGCGCAAAGCCAAAGAGCCCGATTACCCCGGACGCAAGCCACGGTCATTCCTGCTGGCGCCGGTTGCCGCCACCCTCATCATCTTCTCGATCATGTTTGCCGTTGTTCCAGTTCACCTCGGTAACGCTTGGCCCGGGCTTGACCAGAGGGACGTTCTCCACGGCTTTGCCTGGGCAAGTGTCTCTTGCCTGCTCGCTCTGGTTACCCTGTCTGGGCTCCTCCGCTTCACCTACGCCATTACCGAGAAGGCTCTTTGGATCGTTGTCGGCTACGTCGTGCTGGCTTGGTTCGTCCCAGCCCTGATGGACCTGGCGATCGCGTTCGGTCTGGACAGGCCGGGTGAAGAACCGGCCTCCATGTTGTTTGCCTGCTCACCCGTCGGCGCGTGGATCGTTGCCTTCAAGGCGGTTGAGGCTCCGCTGATCTCCGGTCTCGTCGTCCAGTCGGCCCTCGCGGCAGCCTCGCTCGCACTCGCCTCCCGCGCGAAGCACTGACGCCGCCGGCGCAGGCAACTGCGACCGACACCACGCATCATCTGGGAACATCGTTGCCACGGCCTCGCCGCGGCCCTACACTCCCGCGCGGAGGATCTGCGGTCGCGGCGCGAACTCATGCACGCATCCACGGAGCGGAATCCCGTGCAGGTCTATCTCGATCTTGTTCGCAAAGTCATGGCCGAAGGCACGCGCAAGCCTTCGCGAACCGGCGTCGACACCATTAGCCTGTTCGCCGCACATTACGACGTCGATCTCGCAGCAGGCTTCCCGCTACTGACCACGAAGAGAATGCACTGGCCCTCCGTCCTGCACGAGCTTCTCTGGTACCTCTCTGGCGACAACCACATCCGAAACCTGCGGCAACACACCAAGATATGGGATGCCTGGGCCGACGAAGACGGCAATCTCGATACCGCCTATGGCTACTACTGGCGGCACTTCCCCAGCGCGTCAAAGGACGAGCAGGGAAGCTGGCGCGTGCGTGAGGTCGATCAAATCCGCTACGTCGTGGACACGATCAAGCACGATCCGACGAGCCGGCGTCTCGTCGTCACCGCGTGGGAGCCGGGCAACGCGATCACCAGCAAGCTCCCGCCGTGCCACTACACGTACGCCTTCCACGTGGGCGACGGGAAGCTGAACTGTCACCTTACCCAGCGATCCGGCGACATCGCCCTCGGGATTCCCTTCAATCTGGCGGCCTACGCCGCCTTGACGCACATCATCGCCCAGGAGTGCGGGTTGGCGCTGGGGCGATTCGCGCACACCATCATCGATGCGCACGTTTACGTTGCCCAGCCCGGCAGCGAGATGGCCGACCACGACCATGCCGAGGGCTTGAGGGTGCAACTCGAGAGAGAGCCCAAACCGCTCCCCGCCCTGCGGATCGCCAAGAAACCGTTCGACGAATTGACCTTCGACGACTTCGAGCTGGTCGGCTACGAGTGCCACGAGTCGATCCGGTTCAAGGTGGCGGTATGACGTGAATGGCGAATATCGAATAGGGAATTGCGATAGACGCGCACGGGTGCCACTGGCGGCTTGTCCGCCAGTGCCCGCACAAGTGAAGGACACACTGGCGAACAAGCCGCCAGTGGCACCCACACTGTTTAGGCTTTCTGCATTCCCGTTAGTGTTTGCTGGCCGCGTTTTGGGGGTGTCGGACGAGACCATGAAGATCATCATCATCGTCGCCATGACACGAGACCGCGTGATCGGCCGGGATGGTGCGATTCCGTGGCGTGATCCCGAGGACATGCGGCACTTCAAACGCACGACGACGGGCCACGCGGTCGTCATGGGGCGCAAGACCTTCGAGTCGATCGGCAAGCCGCTCCCGGACCGACGGAACATCGTCATCACGAGGAACCCGGACTACGTTCCCGCTGCCCTCGGTTCCCCCTCTCGTGTTTCCCAGTCCTCAAGCCGTGGTTCCCAATCGTCAATCGTCGATCGTCGATCGTCAATCAACATCGTTTGCTCACTGGACGAAGCCCTGGAACTCTGCCGCGGGAGGAACGAGGAGAAGGCCTTCATCATCGGCGGCGCGCAAACCTACGAACTGGCGTTGCCAATCGCCGACGAGATGATCATCACACACATTGACCAGGACGGCATCACCGGCGACGCCCACTTCCCGGCGTGGTCAGCCGACGAGTGGCTTCCTCAGTCGGGAACCGTCGGCGCCTTTCCGCGTGCGACGGTTTACCGGCGAGTCTGACGACTCGTTCGCAGTCGCCTCGTCGGGTAGTTCTCGGACCTGTCAGGTGCCGTAAACGGCCCACCTTGACGGTATTCACAGGTCGGCGGGACTGATCCGAGCCCCAAACGCCAGCGCGGGGTCTCCGCGGGCTTGACCACAGGGCTGCGACCTCGTCGACCGGCGGGACGCCGATACTCCCCGTTGACACGCACGGGTGATCCGGCTAGACTGCCGGTGCTTTCGGAGGATCCGGGAGCGAATACATTGATGTCTCTCCAAAAGGGGCCGGCCGATGGCGCTTCGTGCGGTGGCGGTCGGAGGGCATGTCAGCACGCGGCTGGATGCTCTAGCCCCGGGAAAGACCCAATCGACACCGCGTCTTGTCTGGCCGATGCAGGCCGATTTGGAAAACGCGCCCGCCCACTTGGGTGGCCGACGGGTTCAACAGACGCACGCAACTTGCGCTACTCCACTACCCGGTAGTGTAATGGTAGCACCGCAGTTTTTGGTACTGCTAGTCGAGGTTCAAATCCTCGCCGGGTAGTTCGCGGTTTGGTCCAAGGTGTGGCCGAGACACACCTTCTATGCAGGAAGTCTTGTACATCATGACGGACGAAGCCAATCAAGTAGCATCACGGCGAGCGGATTCCACGCAGCCCCGCGCGGCTGCCGTCATCCTGGCCGCGGGCAGATCCACACGCATGAAGACGAACCTGCCCAAGGTCATGCACGACATCTGCGGCAGACCCATGCTTGCTTTCGTCCTTGACGCCTGCCGGGACGCGGGAATCACAGACTGCTACGTTGTCGTCGGATTCGGGAAGGAGATCATCACCGACGCCTTCTCGCGCGAGCCCGGCATCCACTTCGTCGAGCAGCGCGAGCAACACGGGACCGGCCACGCCGTATCCATGTGCGCCGACGCCCTGACAGGCTTCTCCGGCGACATCGTTGTCATTGCAGGCGACATGCCGATGATCCGCTCCGCGACGCTCCGAGAGCTTTTGGACAACCATCACTTGGCCGGCGCCGCGGCCTCGATTGCGACCACCGTCCTGGATGATCCGTTCGGTTATGGCCGGATTATCCGAGACGTCGACGGCGCGTTCGAGAAGATTGTCGAACACCGCGATTGTACCCCCGAGCAAATCGAGGTCAGCGAGGTCAACCCGAGCTACTACTGCTTCGGCGCCGCGGCCCTCTTCGAGGCGTTGCCGAGGATCAAGCCCGACAACGCCAAAGGCGAGTTCTACATTACGGACGCCCTTGCGATCATTCGCGGGAACGGCAAGCTTGTCTCCGCTATGACATCCGTGCCGCCCGGCGACGCCGTGGGTATCAACTCGCAGGCAGACCTTGCCGACATCACGCGGCTCATGCAGCGGCGCATCCAGGTCGGATGGATGGACTGCGGCGTGACGATCGTCGATCCGGAGAACACGTGGATTGACAGCCGTTCGCGGATCGGTTCTGAGACCATCGTCAAGCCTTTCAGCTACATCGAGGGAAGCGCTCGAATCGGCGCCGGCTGCACTGTCGGTCCATATGCCTATGTGGCCGACGCCGCCGTGGTCGCGGACGGCACGGTTGTCGGCCCCGGCCGACTGGACGCCTTCGACACGACGGCCAATCCGCGGGCTCGTTCCAATTCCGCCGGGAACAAGGATGCGCAAGTGGTTCGCAAGCCCCCTGCCCAGGCTGGTTGCAGGTGAGGAGTTCGCATGACAAACCCGGTCGATGAAATTAAGGTATTCAGCGGTAGGTCGAATTCCGCCCTGACCGGTGCCATTTGCGATTATCTGGATGTACGGCCGGGTCGGGCGGAGATCGAGACGTTCCCCGATGGCGAGATATTCGTCAAGCTTCATGATGACGTCCGCGGGCGCGATGTCTTCGTCGTCCAGTCCACGTGTCGCCCGGTCAACGACAATCTGATTGAGCTCCTGATTTTCATGGATTGCCTGCGACGTGCTTCCGCCAGGAGGATTACCGCCGTATTGCCCTATTTCGGTTACGCCCGGCAGGATCGAAAGGACGAAGGCCGAACCCCCATTACCGCCAAGATGGTCAGCAACCTCATCCGCGAGGCGGGCGCCAACCGTGTATTGACCATGGATCTTCACGCCCCGCAGATCCAGGGTTTTTTCGACATTCCCGTCGATCACTTGCAGGCTTCGCCCGCTTTCTTCCGGCACTTTCAGAGTCTCGATTATGAGAAGCTCACCATCGTCAGCCCCGATGTCGGTACCATGAAACGCTCCCGTTCCTATGCCGAGCGGATGGGGTGTGACCTGGCTGTTATCGACAAACGGCGCATCTCCGGCAGCAACGCCGTGATCGAGAATATTATTGGTGATGTCGAAGGGCGCGACGTCCTGATGATCGACGACATGATCGCCACCGCAGGCACGGTCAGTGAGGCCGCCCGAATCGTCAAGAAACGGGGCGCCCGCAGTATTCGCGGAGCGGCGACACATCCTGTTTTTGCCGGACCCGCTTTCGAGCGCTTGGAACAGGCGCCGTTTAACGAAATCGCGGTAACAAATACGATCCCTTTGTCTGACCAAGCGCGCAAACGTCTGCCGAATCTGGTCGTGCTCACAGTGGCCGACATCCTGGGCGAGGCGATCGCGAGGATTCACAAACACCAATCTATTAGCAGCTTGTTCAACAGGTCATGAGGATGATGTGATGGATATTCCAACGCTCAAAGGCGAACCGCGCAAGGCAGCTGGAACCCGCGCGGCCAAGAGGCTGAGGCTTGCCGGCAAGCTGCCGGCCATCGTCTACGGCCACAAGACCGATCCGTTGTCGCTGACGCTCGATTATCATGATGTCGAGTTGAACCTGGAACACGGTGCGCATGTTGTCAACCTCGACCTGAACGGGGAGGTTCAGCCGTGCCTGTTCAAGGACGCGCAATACGACCACCTGGGCATCAAGCTGCTCCACGTGGATTTCACCCGCGTCCGTCTAGACGAGCGCGTCAAGGTGCATGTCCAGATCGAGCTTCGCGGCCAAGCCAAGGGTGTCGCGGAGGGCGGCGTTTTGCATCAAGAACTGGCCGAGATCGAGATCGAATGCCCGGCGATGAATATCCCCGAGAAGATCCGCGTCGACGTGAGTGACCTTGCGATCGACGATGTCCTTCACGTGAAGGATCTTGCGTTCGATGAAGGGCACGTCGCGACTAGCGATCCTGAGACAGTCGTCGCTACGGTGCGCGAGCCCCTCGTGCAGGAGGAAGAGGAAGTGGCTGCGGATGCGGCTGCTGGCGAGGCCCCGGCGGCGGGCGCCGGCGAGCCCGAAGTGATTACCAAGGGCAAGGGGGACGAGGAGAAACCGCAGGCTGAGTCCTAGCGCTCGCGAGCCCGCGTGAACCGATGAAGCTGATTGTCGGATTGGGAAACCCGGGCCGGCAATACGTCCGGACACGGCATAACGTCGGCTTCCGCGTCGCCGAA
This sequence comes from Planctomycetota bacterium, assembly GCA_043813895.1. Lineage (GTDB taxonomy): Bacteria > Planctomycetota > Phycisphaerae > UBA1845 > UTPLA1 > CAZTAR01. Next base: position 3,068 of record JBDRKQ010000052.1, on the reverse strand, counting down.
CTGCTGTGCGAGCGATGGCAACTGGGCGAATGGCGTAACAAGTTTCAGGGACTTGTGGTCAAGGGACAGGTGGGCGGCCATCGGGTCGTCTTGCTCAGACCGATGACCTACATGAATCTAAGCGGGAAGAGTGTTGTTGCGGCAATCGCGTTTTTTCAGTGTTCCCTGGAGGACGTCCTCATCGTGTCGGACGATGTGGACCTTCCGCTCGCCAAGCTGCGGATGCGGCTCAAGGGTTCGGCCGGAGGGCAGAAAGGGCTGGGCGACATCCTGCACCACCTGGGGTCCGAGGAAGTTGCCCGCTTGAGAATCGGCATCGGCCGGCCGGCGCGTGGCGATGTGGCCGCCTATGTCCTCGAACCGTTCGCGGCCGGTGAAGAGCAGCAGGCTGACGAAGCGCTTGTCCGGGCCGCGGACGCGGCCGAATGTTGGATGCGCGAGGGTATTGACGCGGCGATGAATCAAACCAACAGGTCGGCTTCCGAGGATTAGGAAGACTCGGCGGCCACCCGGCGGAGAAGGGCGCCAAGGCCCTCGTCAAGGAGTAACGATCCGTGAAAACCTATGAGGCAATGTTTCTGATGGACCCGGCGCTGGCGTCGAACTGGCCTGATGCCGAGGCCGAGATCAACCGAATTCTCGATCGCGCCGGTGGGAAGGTCCTCGGCATCACGAATTGGGGCGAGCGCAAACTGGCCTACCCGATCGGCCAGCTCAAGCGAGGGCTGTACGCCTTGTCCTTCTTCGAGGCCGAACCGGACCGAGTCAACGGTTTGGAGCGAGATGTCCAGCTCAGCGAACAGGCCGTCAGGCTCCTGCTCATCCGCAGAGACAAGATGACGCCCGAGATGGTCCAGACAGCGCTCAGCGCTGAGCCGCCGCCGAAGGTCCCCGTCCGGAGCGACGAGTGGTCGGCCAGGCCGAGAAGCGGTCCGCCGGACGGCAGAAGCCAATTCGGTGGTCCACGAACGGACAGGGGCAGACCGAGTTTCAAAGAAGCGGACACGGACGAGCTGTCCGACGATGATGCTCCTGATTCTGCTGAGGCGGAATAGGCTCAGGAGCTGTTTCGAAGACTGTGGCACAGGCCTCGGCCTGTGAAGAAAAGCGAGCGGATATTGAGCGGATTATTCAATCCACCGGTGAGACGCCGGTGCCACAAGGGGCTGTGAAACAGTCTCTTAGCCGACCCGCGACGCGGAGCGATTCAATCATGGCGAACTTCAACAAAGTGATTCTGGCGGGCAACCTGACACGCGACCCACAGCTCTCCTACCTACCGAGCGGCTTGCCCGTGTGCGAATTCGGCATGGCGATCAACCGAAAGTGGAAGGACAAGCAGACTGGGGAGATGCGGGAGGAGACCTGCTTTGTGGACTGCAGCGCGTTCGGCCGGCAGGCCGAGACCCTCAACCAGTACATGGGCAAGGGCCGGCCGCTCTTGTTGGAGGGCCGCCTCAAGTTTCACCAGTGGGAGAGTAAGGAAGGTCAGAAACGGAGCAAGCTCTCCGTTGTCGCGGACACGTTCCAGTTCCTCGGCGGTCCACCGGGCGGCGGAGGGGGCGGTGGCGCTCCACGGAGCCAATCCAGTACCGCCGGCGCACCTGCGAGAGAGGATTCTCGACCGCCCATTGATGATGTTTCGCAGGATGGAGACGATATTCCGTTCTAGGTCCAAGAGTGTGTTGTTGATAGAAAGGCAACCCAATGCCAGGACGAAGGCTTAAGCCCAAAAACGCAATGCTGAAGAGGCGGAAGAAGCTGCGGCCCCGAGAGGTCTCGAAGTGTCGCTTCTGCAGAGAGAAAACACCCGAGATTGACTACAAGGATCTGGGTGCGTTGCACAAGCTCGTGACTAACCAGGGCAGGCAGTTTGCCCGAAAGCGAAGCGGCAACTGTGCGAAACATCAGCGCGAGGCGCGACGGGCCCTCAAGCGTGCCCGTTTCCTCGCATTCATGCCGTATTGTGGATAGGAGCCGTCATTATGAAACTGTTGTTGCGAAAGGACATCTCGAACCTGGGCCTGTGCGGCGACATCGTCGACGTCTCGTCCGGCCACGCGCGCAACTATCTGCTGCCTCACCACCTCGCCCTCAAGCCGACCAAGGCGAACCTCAAGACGATTGAGGCAGATAAGAAGGCGGCAGCCGCGGATCGCGAACGGAGGCACGCTTTCCTCCTGTCCATGCGTGATCGGCTCAGCGGCGTGGAGGTCACGATCAGCGCCGCCTGCAATCCCGAGGGCCATCTTTATGGCTCTGTCGGGCCGCGCGAGATCTCCCGCGCACTGATGGAAGAGGGACACTCCGTCCATCCCGACCAGATCAAGATGTCCACGAATATCAAGGAAGTCGGCGCGATCGAGGTGCCGATCGTTCTTTCCGAGGACGTCAGCGCAGAGATCAAGTTGTGGGTCGTGGCCGAAAAGGCCGCGGGAGATCTCGAAGAAAACGCCGATGCCGAAGTCGGCCCGGACGAGGAGACCGCCAATGTCGCGGGCGACGATGCCATCGTCGGAATCCGGCCGGACGGAGCCGACGACGCCGGGGATCGGGAGGACTGATCCAATCGCAGCCGGCAGGGTGCCGCCGCAGGATCTCGAAGCCGAGATGAGCCTGCTCGGCTCCATGCTGCTCGACAAGGACGCCATCGGTTTGGTCTTGCAGATCATCTCGCGGGACCAGGCCCATCGGCTCTATCGCCCCGACCACCGGCTGCTCTTCGAGACGCTGCTGGATCTCTACGAAGAGAACAAGCCGATCGACATTGTCATCCTGGAGGACGAGCTTCGCCGTCGAGGCCAGCTTGATGCGATCGGGGGGCGAGATTACCTGATCGATCTGGCGAACTCCGTCCCCTCTTCCGCGAACAGCGAATACTACGCCCACATCGTCCGGGACAAATCGTTTCTCCGCGACCTCATCCAGTGCAGCGCCGAGATCCTCCAGACCGCCTACGACCACCGGGAGCCCGCGGCACAACTTCTCGACGACGCCGAGAAACGTCTCTTCGCCGTGACCGAGCAGCGAATCGGCCAGCAGGTCGTTTCGATCCACGATTGCCTCGA
>JBDRKQ010000051.1:0-15306 GCA_043813895.1 Planctomycetota bacterium | reverse complement strand
CGGCAGGCCGCCGTCGCGAATGTTCTTCACGACGTTCGCCCCGCCGAAATCCCGTGCGACTCGAGCGTCGATGACGACATCCACAATGTCGTCCGGCCCCACGTCCCTGCCGGCGTGATTGCCGATGATCTTCTCTACAATTGTCTTGCCCAAGGGAACCTCCCATGTAGCGTCACCCCAGAGAAGCCAACATCACATCTTCGCGATGATCGCGTCCGTCATCTGCTGCGTCGTGGCCGCACCTTGGTTGATCACTTCCTGCCGGCCGGTCAGCCGCATCATGTCGTAGCACCTTACCCTGCCCTCGGCGATCACGGCGGCGACGGCGTCGCGGATGCGTTTGGACTTGTCGGTCTCGCCGAGATGGTCGAGCATCATGCAGGCCGACAGGATCATCGCGATGGGGTTGACGATCGACGGCGAGAGCTTCTCGTACTTCGGCGCCGAACCGTGCGTCGGCTCGAAGACTGCCAGTTCGTCGCCGATGTTCGCGCTGCACGCGAAGCCCAGCCCGCCAACGAGCCCGGCGAAGCCATCGGAGATGATGTCGCCGAACATGTTGCCGGCAACGAGCACGCCGTAATCTTCGGGATTCTTCGTCAGCCACATCATCTGGGCGTCGATGTTCGTCTCCCATAGGGCGATGCCGGGAAAGTCTTTCGCGATGATCTTCGCCTCGGCCCGCATCATTCCCGATGTCTCGCGGATGACGTTCGGCTTCTCGCACACCGTGACCGACTTGTAGCCGAACTTCTTGGCGTATTCGAACGCCGCCCGGCAGATACGCCGGCACGCGCGGCGCGTGAAGATTCGCGTCGAGACGGCCAAGTCCTCGCCCGGGCATTCCTTGAACCGAGCCATCTTCGGGTGCGTTTCCAGCGCCGCCCGGACATTCGCGGGCGGATTCGTCCACTCCACTCCGCAGTAGAGTCCCTCGGTATTCTGCCTGAAGATGACCGCGTCAACCGGCGGCTCGACAAAGCCGTCGCCGTCGCGCCGGATGAAATTGAGCGGATTGCCCTTGAACGCCTTGCACGGGCGGATGCAGAGGTCGAGATCGAAGTGCTGCCGAAGCCCGACGATGGGGCTGCTGTAGACGTAGCCCTTGTCGCGGAGTGCCGGTGACAACTCCTCGGCCGCCATGTCCTTCGGCTTCGACGTGATCGCCCCAAAGAGACCGATCTTGTGCTTGGCGAGCAGGTCGATCGTGCGCTGCGGCAGCGCGTTGCCCTCGTTGATCCAGAACTCCCACCCGATATCCCCGTGGACGTACTCGGCCTCGAAACCGACTTTGTCCAACACTCGAATTGCCTCCGGCGTAACAGTCTTCCCGATTCCGTCACCCGGCATTGCTACGATTGTTCGCTTGGCCACGTGCCCTTCTCCTGCTTTATCTCAGATGTCTTGATCCCGCGTCACTGCTGCGCTTGCCGGAGCAGGACCTCGCCTGCCCACGTCTCAGCGCGGACTCTCTCGCGTACTACTCGGTCACGGATTCTCGCAGGTGATCGGACTTCCCGCAAGGTATGCCGGAACCCGGCGAATCACCGATCGTCCACGAAATAAGCGTTTAAGAGCCCTATCCCCATGTTCTCATACCGGACCGAACGTTTCTCGGCAACTCGGCAAGAAGAACGGCGTCGCCTGCGGCGGCGTGCAAATCGTATCTTTACATTAAGCAGCGTCGCCCCCTCGGCTGCGCGGGTTGCCACAGGATGCCGCCCGTGCCCATGATGCCGGCGCAGGCGGAGAACGCGGAAGGGAAAGCACAATGACAACATCCGACACACGCAGGTCGTCGGCCGCGCCGGCTCGATGGCTGCCGGCGCTGTTGGCGATCGTGGTTCTCATCCTCGGCGCCGTCGCCCAGGTCCACGCCCAAGACCTGGACGGCCTCGATCCGGACTTCGCAACGCGCGTGCTCGTTCCAGAACCGGCAACTCTGCTATTCGTAGGCGCAGCGGGTATGGCGTTATTTCGCCGTCGCGCCCGGCATCGCCTGTCATAGGCAATCCCGTCCGCATAACTGGGGAACTTCAAGAAAGGGCGTCGCGTCCGACGCCAGCGGTCATCGTCGCAATGTAGCGTCCGCCCCCTGTGTCGGACTGAAACTTGTAGCGTCGGCCCCCTGTGGCCGACGACGAACGCCAACCACATCCCACGGCCGACCGGGGCGTCGGCCGCTACGAAAGAAGACGAACCACGTTAGGACTCGCGCATGAATAAGTTGCACATTTCATATGGGTGGTACGGGCATCTTGCCCGTGCGGCTACGGGCGGGATGCCCGTACCACCCTTCGGCATTCGTTCAGCTTATTCATGCCCACGCCCTTAGATCCAGACGCCCGGAAGGCGCTTGCGGCACTTGGGGCAGTTGCCCTTCTCGAGCTTGCTCTCGAGCGTCTTGAAACCCAGCCGCTGGACGAGGGGACCGTCGCACCATGGACAATAGGTGTTGTTCGCGGGGTGCGGCGAGATGTTGGACGTGTAGACAAACCGCAGCCCGGCCTTGCGCGCGGCGTCACACGCCGTTTCGAGGGTCTGCACGGGAGTGCGCGGAAGGTTGGCCAGGCGATACATCGGCACGAATCGGGCAAAGTGGACCGGCACGTTGCCGCCGAGGTTCTTGCGAATCCACTTGACCATCTTCGTGATCTTGTCAGCGTCGTCGTTGTAGGTGGGCACGACAAGGTTCGTCAGCTCGAGCCAACACTTGGTGCTTTTCTTCACGGTCTTGATCGCTTCGAGAACGGGCGCGAGGCTGATCCCCAGAGAGCGATGGTAGAACTCCTCGTCGAAGCCTTTGAGCGAAATGGCGAAGGCATCCACGTACTGCGCGAAATCGATCAAGGGCTTGGGATTGACGAAGGCGGCCGTGGCGGCGACGACCCGGAGCTTCGCCTTCTTGGCGGCCCTCGCGATGTCCTTCGCGTATTCGAGAAAGGCGACCGGCTCGGTATAGCTGAAGGCGATCGTGTCGATCTCCTTCTTCTTCGCCGCGGCGACGGCGCCCTCGGCGGTAAGGTCGAAGGTCTTGAGTTCGTCGGGCATCTTCTGGGATTGCTCCCAGTTCTGGCAGTAGATACAGCGGACGTTGCAGCCGCCCACGCCGAGTGTGAGCGTCTTGGTACCTGGCCGAAAGTGGTGCAGCGGGAGCTTCTCAATCGGGTCGACCCGCAAGATGCACGGGTTGTTGTACGCGCGGGAATACAGGAGCCCGCCGACATTGGTGCGGGTGCGACAGAAACAGGTTTCGCCGTCATTGAGAACGCAGTTCAGCGGGCAGACGAAACACTGGATCCGCTTGCCCGGCAGCCGCTCGTAGAAGTCGATCTCACGGGTAAACCGCGGCGTGTCGTCCGCGAATGCCCTCGCCGCGAGCGGCCCCAGCCCGCACGCGAGACACGCGCCGCCCGCGCATCGGCCCAGCGTAGCGAGAAACTTCCTGCGGTCGTAGGCGTCGGTGTTCATTGCGGGCATCACACGTCGTTCGGGGCCTTCTTGCGAGGCTTCTGCCTCTTCTCGCCCTTGGCACCCTTCTTGCCCTTGGAGTCGATCGCGCAGCCGTCTTCGCAGTTCTCGGCCTGGGGACCGCCGGCCAGGTCGGTCTTCTCTATGACGATGCCCTTGGCCAGTTGCCGGCCGCGGAGCCGAAGTTGATCGACGAACTGCGGATTGAGAATGAAACGGGCGACGACGCCGGGCTTCCCCTCGGCGCGCGAAAGGGCAAATATCTCCTTCTTCAATACCTGCGCGCGATCGGTCGGCGCGATCTTCTCCGCCAAATCATCCCGGCTCAGCTCGAACTCCACATCGGACATCTCGGCCGCCTCTCTGGCGGTGTTCATGAGCAGCGCGACGCGGGCTGCGCGATCTTCCTCGCTGAGCTCACCAAAGTGTTTGGTCTCACTTTCGATGAGTCTGTCAGCCAGTCCGGCGAGCCGGCGATGGTTGCGTACGTTCCGCGCGCGGCCCAGCCACCTCGCGAACTGGGAGTTGTCCTTCGCCTGACCGACGCGAACGGGGTCCTTGAGATTCTTGGGCGGTAGCAAGCAGGCCTTGAATTCCGCGAGCACCTCCTGCTGGCCGGGATTGAGTACCTGGGCGACCTGCCGCTCCAGATCGAGCCGCATCTCGGCGTTCCGCCGGCGCACCTGCCTGGGCTTGACGTCGGACGCGTTCATCTCGGCCTGCGCCGCGTCGTACAGGGTGACGATCTTCTCGGCCTGCTGCTGATTCAGGTGCAGCCCGTTAATCAGGTTCCAGTTGCTGATCTCGGAACGAAGCGTGCGAAGCTCCGCCTTCTGCGCGTCACATGTGGAAGCGGGATACTCAGGCGTCCCCCCTTGCACCATCTCGGCCGCATCGCGCAAGGCCTGGTTGGGCAGCGTGCCGGTGAGGCGACACAACTCCGCCGCGGCGGCGGGGTGCAGCAGGAACCGCCCGACCGCGGTCGGGCGCGGGTGGATTTGTTGTTGGAGATCCTGGAGTTCCTCCGTGGCCTCTGCGAGGCGTCCGCGATCGGGGGCATCGAAGTGGCGGTCCCTGCCCTTTCCGCCGCGTCGTCCTCGTTTTCGATCCGTCGGCGGCGGTTTATCCTTGCCGTACTTCTTCTTTGCCTTGAACCCGAGCACCCATTCTCGCTGCCCGGGCGTCAGGACTGCGAGAGCTTCATCTTCGAGTTTCAGGAGCGCGGCCGTGGTCTTATCTCTGGTAGAGATCTCCTCTCGATGGAGTTCGGCGGTGCTGCGTTCCACCTCACGGGTGAAGCCCTGGTTGAGGCTGTCTTCTCTGGCGAACTCGCCGTACGTCTCAATGAGCTCCGGCAGGAGTCGGGCTTCTTCCTGATAGAACTCGACGTGCAACTCGGCGGCTTTCGACATGACGGATAAGAGCCGTCGCGCCTGCTGAGCGCTGAGCTGCAAGTCGGCGATCAGCCCCCGCGCCGCGCGGATTTCACGCTCACGCTGTTCTTGGGACTTGAACCGCGTCTGCGGTCGGGGGTCTTCCGCCGACACGCCTGCCGGAGCCGAAACGCAGAATCCGGCAACCGCCGCCAACAGGAAGGTCCGTCTAAACGTCGTCGATACTGGGCCGGACATGTGGCACCTCCTCACGCTGCCTTCAGTGGGCTGCTTCCTCAGAAGGCCGAACGTCAAGACTGGCTGACTATTGCCCTTGTATTGTCTCTCGTTGCCGGAAGCTTCTCAAGGTATTCCCCGGTTGCGGCTGAACGCAACCGGCCCTGTGGGCCGGAAACACGCATGAGTCCGAGGTCAGCGGGGAATCGGCCCCCCGCTGACCGGATTCTCTCTGACAACGCCAACCGTGTCGCCCCACCGCGTGCGTGATCCCGTTCCACTGCACACAGGACCGACCTTTTCCCGGACGTGGCATCGGTCGCTTCATCCACGAGACGTGTTCCGCATTGGACGCCATCGCCGTACAATGCCGGATTCCGTCGAGGTGACGGTTCGAGGGAATACCCAGACGATGGTGGGCGGTCTCAAGGCAAATCGAAGCATCACGACCCGCAAGGGCGGCTCCCCGTTCTACTTCCTGCGCGTGCTGAAATACTCGCGTCCCTACATGCGCTATCTGTATCCTGCGCTGACGTGCGTCGTCATTGTCGCCATGACGTACAGCGTGAACATCCTGGCCGTCCTGCCGACGATTCAACTCATTGTGGACAAGCAGGGTGTGCCTGCCTGGATGCGCCAACGCGTGGTCGAGAGTCGGTACGGCCTGATCCTGGCCGACGCGGAAGCGGATCGGCCCGCGAGCATCGCGAAGGTCAAAGCGAAGCGGGGCGCCGCCGGGCCGACCACCGATCACCCGCTCTCCAAAGTCGGTGTCCGCGACACCGTCACCCACCTCGACGGGGAGCCGCTGGACTCGCTCGCCCTGTTCACGGCCCTGGCCGACGCGGGCGAAGGGCAGGTGATTCGTCTGACGCTGCTCGACGACGAGACCCGCCGACCCTACGACGTGACTCTGTCGGCTGGGCCGTTGTCTCACTTCGACGCTTCGTTGCGTCGCGTGGCGGCGTGGCTCCCGCAGGAGACCACGGAACGAGCTAGGATGATGACCCTGGCGATGGTTCTTGCCTGCGTCCTTTCGATTGGCCTGATCGGTGCAGTCTGCCGCTTCTTCGGCGAGTACCTCATCGCCCTGGTGGCGGGCCGGACGATCGTGGCGATCCGTCGCAGGATGTATGACCGGGTGCTGAATCTGCCGCTGGCCCGGTTCCAGATGTCGGGCATCAGCGACCTGACCAGCCGGTTCGTCCAGGACAGCCAGGACATCTATCGAGGCTTGAACTTCGTTTTCGCCAAGACGTTGCGCGAGCCGCTCAAGGCGATGTTCGCGTTCGGCGCGGCGATGATCATCGACCCGCGGATCACGCTCATCACCGTGGTGACCGCGCCGCTGGCGGGCGTGCTGATCCGCAGATTCGGCAAGATCATCCGCCGCGCGAACAAGGGCCTGCTCGAGGGGTACGCCAGGATGCTGGGGGCGTTGGAAGGCGCGCTCACCGGCATTCGCGTCGTCAAAGGCTACACGATGGAGCGGTACGAACGCCGCCATCTGCACGCCGTCGACCAGCAGATGCTCAAGCAGCAACTGAAGATCGCGCGGACCGAGGCGCTCTCCAGCCCGGTTTTCGAGATCATCGGGCACATCGTGGCAACGGGGGCGATTCTCTACTTCGCCCACCTCATGTTCGAGGATCGGATGAGCCTTGCAAGGTTCGCCACGCTGGCGGCTTGCATGGCGGCGATCTTCGATCCCGTCCGCAAGATGTCCTCGTTCTACAACCGTATCCAGCAGGCCAACGCCGCGGTCGATCGCGTGTTCGAGGTCATCGATCAGCCGGACGAGACGACGGAGTCCCCGTCGCGCGCCTCGCTGCCGCAGTTGCAGCGGGAGATCGAGTTCCGCGACGTGCGATTCACCTATCCCGGCACCGAAGTGCCGGCCCTGGACGGGATCAGCCTGACGGTGCAGGGCGGAGAGCGCGTGGCATTCGTGGGGCCCAACGGCTCGGGCAAGACCACCCTGCTCTCTCTCCTGATGCGCTTCTACGAGCCCGACGCGGGGGAACTACTGTTCGACGGCCGCAACGTCCGAGACTACTCCATCGCCTCGCTTCGCAAGCAGATGAGCCTCATCACCCAGGAGACGGTCGTGTTCGCCGACACGATCGCGAACAACATCGCTTACGGGGATGAGGAACTGCTGCGGCGTATCGTTCTTCGCAACCGGCACCCTGATCGGCGATACCATCTTGACAACGGTGAGGAGAAAGTAATTGCCGCGGCAAAGGCGGCGTACGCCGACGAGTTCATCCGCGAGAAACCGGACGGCTACGACACCTACGTCAGCGAACAAGGCACCACGCTTTCCGGCGGCCAGCGCCAACGACTCGCCATCGCCCGGGCGATTCTCCGCAACGCCCCGATTTTCATCTTCGACGAAGCCACCAGCCAGATTGACGCCGAGAGCGAGCAGAAGATCCACGACGCCGTCGAACGGTTCCTGGAAGGCCGGACCGCTCTGATCATCGCGCACCGATTCTCAACCATCCTCCAGGCCGACCGGATCGTCGTCATGGATCGCGGCCGGATCATCGACGTGGGTCGCCACGAGGAGTTGATCGCACGGTGCGAACTCTACAAGACCCTGTACCGCACGCAGATCATGGACGACACGAATTCGCCCAAACCCCCGGCAAAGTCACTCGCTTACCTGCCGCCAGATGTTTCTTCCTGACATCTGTCTCGGGTCTTGGGCAGGGACTTTACTTCCGGCAGGTCGTCCAGCCGGAGGATACCTAACTTGATTGCCCGACGCTTGAAAACGGGTAACTCCGCATTGAGAGGATAGCCCGCCTTGGCATATTGATCTGCATACTTGAGGGCGGCTTCACGGATCTCGTCCTTGTCGAGACCGGAGGCCAGCGCCCGCTCCATGATCCAGATTCGTGTGAGTTGGCTGATTCGGCCTACCTCAGATTCCGAGGGACCCTGTGATAGCCAGACCAACAAGGTCTCCGGGGGATGTTGGATCCTGATTCGCCAGGAGCAACTCTCCGCGATTTCTTCAGGGCGCCGACCCTTGAGGAATCCCTCACCACCTAAAAGGGCTTCCGCCTGGCTCACAACGGGCAGTGAATCAAGGTCTGCGCGGTCCGCTAACAGGAGCGCTACCGCACGGGGGAAGCCATCCGGATTACCGATAGACCGCCGCACCACATCGCGCAGGCGTGGCAGCATGTCTGCATCTACAAGAGCTGCCATTTCAGGTGTCACCTGTGGCCAGTAATTGTAATTCTCAAGAATTTTTAGCACATATTCGCGCCGGAGTTCAATCGGTACTGACAACTTGGTGACTGCGGTACAGATTTTTGCCGCAAGACGTGGAGACTTCTGGGATCGCTGCTGAATCATGAGCCAATGGTAGAACAACTCCATCAGCGGTCGCTGGTCACTCATTCGTCCAGCGAGGACTGCTGAATATCTCCGAGTGAAGGCTTCCATGGTGATCTGGTCAACGATCCTGGTGTCTGCATACTTGGCTGGTTTGGATATGGGCTTAACGCCAAAGTACTCCGCTCCAAGAATACGCAATAGTGTAACGATTCTCAAAGCAGCCGAATCATCTGCCCGCTCACAGGCCAGCTCCAGGACTGCCTCACGACACAAGATGTTTCTGTCGGACAACACAACCGCTAGGAAATCAGTGATCTCGCCCGGGCTAACCTCGGGATGCTTCCGAATAACCTCCACTGCCGCGAGCCTCTGGTGCGTGCCGTAGAATTCTCTCGCAGAAGCAGCGGGCGTGCGCAGTAATGAGAACGCCTGTTGAAGCGTCAGCGTTTTCGGTTGCGTTCCAGGTGGCGCTTGGGCCTGGGCCGGCAACAGACAAGTGCTGATCAATAAGATTATCGTATAGGTTGTCATGATCTTGCTCCTAGGGATTCAACCACGTGCCCTGTATGATCCTGCTTCTCATTTCCGCCTTCTCCAGGGGACCGATCTTCAAAGTGAAGGGCTCACCCCCACCGTACAGAATATTCACCAGTTTCCAAGCCACTGGTTCCTCTGGAGTATGCTCCTCGGAATCGTACGTCACGGATACTTCTTGCCCACCGATCTCATATCCGGCAAAAGTCTCGTTCTCGAATCGCCCCAGGAAATGCGTCACTTCATGTTCGAGCACCCTATCGTCCCAGTGAGAAAGGAAACCAGGACCACTCCAACTGCCTCCATCGTTGATCACGATATATGGCTTAATGAATGCCGCTGGATCTGCACAGAATCCGATGGACGGAGTGTCATAGAGATCGTCATCCGGATCCATATTCGCATCAACAGCGCCGCAGAAGTAGACGTTCAGCATGTTGGGCGTCCACTTATTCTGCACAGCAAATACCTCTTCATCGAACTGCTCGAAGTTTCGGTACCTATTCCAAGCAAACGGAGGGACGATAAAGAGGTCGCTCCAATATACTACATTCAATTGACTATCCCACGGGAATGTTGTCCCGGTCGTGAAGAAGTCGGCATTCGTTTGAAGTTCGGTAATGTACTGGGTCATCTCTATCGAAGTCAGTCGGCAGCCTGCATTCTGTCGACCTCCGATGGGCTCTCCGCCGCCGCCGACACCCAGGACAACCCATACCTTCAGAGGAACCTCCCTGCTTCCGGGGCTGATCGGGGGCGTCTGCGGCTTCGGCTCGTCCTGCCTGCACGCATAAACGAATGCGAGCAATAGCAACGAAGCGAGCCTTACCACACCGCGATCCATCAGAATCCCTCAGGCAAAATCGCGATTTCACCCTGGTCCGCAGCATAGACTGGAATGACCAGAGAGTAGTCATTCGGATCCAGTAGAACATCCGTGAGCACGATCGGCACCGAAAAATCAGAGTGGTACAATATCGCCGTAGGGCTGGATGCCACGTCGTTTCGCAGAAGCGACAGGTTCGGCACGGTTTGCAGGTCTGCGCCTGCGTGGGTTCTGGAGATCAACGTGACAGTAATCGCGGCAGGAGCCTCTGCCTCTGTGATCAGATTCCGGTCAACCTCCAGCGCAACAACAAGATGGTTGAAATACTGACCAGCCAACAAGGTTTCATCTGCCCCGTTCCCGTTTGTTGTCATAACGATTTCCAGGGTGGCGCTCGAGGGATCGACGACAAAGGGAAGGGCGTCCTGATCGTATCCGATTTGAGTTATAACAGGCCCGGACGTGGGGACAAACTGGAGCGGCTTGGAAACCTCGACTATGCCGAAGTTTATTGTCATTTGTCCGACCATTGCTCCAGCCAAGGAGTCACGCGAAATATCACCTGTTTGAGAAACACTGCTATCGCCAACGATCAGAATAGCTTGATTGGCTAATGTCTCGCGGAACTGGGACTCCGAATAGTTAATCGTGATGTTGTCCGTTGGGGATCCCACTATTGGCTGGAAGACGCCGCTCCACCGCGCAGTCGTGCCATCATTAAAGGCCAGCGGAAGGACGGCGGGTGTCAGCGTAATAGTCACTGGTGTGCCGATGCCGCCCGACAATGGGCTGAACGTGACATCAACAACGGTGAGTTCCTCGGTGCCGGCCAACGCGAATGTCCCGTCGCCTTCCGGATCGGTCAGTAGGTCAATGGGGGCATCGCACAAGTCGCTGCTGGCGGCCAGGCCCTCGGCGTAGAGCGTGATCGCGCTGCTCGGAGATGGCGGGCCGAAGAGCAATACGTCCACGAAGAGTGGCACGTCCGCCAAGTCCACCACGCCGTCAGCATTGAGGTCCGCTTCCGGATCGTATTCACCCAACAGGATGTGCACGAAGGGTTGGATATCGGTGCCATCGACCCGGTCGTCTCGGTTCACGTCGCCGTGCGGGACGCCGACCAGCAAGGTCACCACGAACGGCGGCACATCGGCCCAGTCCACAGTGCCGCTCTCGTCGAAATCCGCGTGGGCGATGAGGATCGGATCGGTTTCGAGGTCAAGCAAGACCTCAACGAATGTCTGCATGTCAGCGCCGTCTATCTTGGCGTCGTCGTTCATGTCGCCGTGGCCAATCTGAGGCGGAGGAGACAGGAAGGTCGTGCCAGAAGGGGCCGGCTGGGTCTGCTGCTGATCGAACCAAAGAGCGACCCGAGAATCATCGTAGCAGAGTTGGCAGTCGCTTCTCGCTGCGATGCTGAACTCGATTGGCGCCAAGTCGCCGCCAAGGACCACGACCACCCCGGCGTCCCCCGGCGGACAGCCAGGTAGCGAAAACATCATCGATAGCGCGACGACGTGGGCCATGATGGAACCCTCGACGAAGAACTCAAGACCCAGACCTCCAGCCACTGCGCGAACCAGCAGTACATTATGGGTCGTGAAACCGCTGTGGTCAAGCGATCTGCTTTGAAGTGAATCGACCGGGCCTCGTGCTATCACTCTGCCGGAGCGCCGAATGCAAAGTGTACGAACCAGGCGCGTAACGGGATGGTCACGCCGGAGGCGGAGCGAGCGCGCCCGACCAGGCCTCGAAGGACCGACCGCACCGCTCGTCGCCCTTGAAGAAGGCGAGGTAGGTCATCACGTTATGGCCGATGAATTCCTCGTCTTTGGTCTTCAGCCTGGCCAGCCCGTGGACTCGTCGCCATGTGCCCGCGTTCATGTAAAGCTGATTCAACTCACCTTGCTTAGGATAGGAAACATCGAGGGGGACGATTTGGTGGTGATGGGTGTGCCCGTAAACGATGTACCTTGCCGTCTGGTTCTTGAAGTTCGGCTCTGTCAGGGCCTCCTCGTAGTAGGAGTCCGGTTCCTTGAGGCCCTGTTCGGTGGTCCATTGCAGCAGGCGGCTTGCCGTGTGCAGCGATAGGCCGCTGGAGAGGGTGAGGGCGGCCTGCAACTTGTCAACGTTGTCCCAGGGATTGAGCCAGGAATCGCGGCTCTTTATGAATGGGATCTTGAAGAATGCGTGGACCAACTCGTTCCACACGGCTTTGACCTGCTTGATCTGCTTGTGATCCTTGCACAGTCGGCGGAGGAGTCCGTCGATCCACACCGGGGCGAGCAGGAGTGGTCGGACATTGTCGATCTCCTTGAGGCCGTCCACGACTTCGGGGGGCACGCCCTTGAGGCCTTTCTTTAGTCGGGCGGCGACCTCCGCGGGGAACCGGTTGAGCAACTCGATCACGATGGCATCGCCCAGGGAGGAAGCGTCTCGCTCCCCTTCGAAGTTGAACGAATCATAGATGTCGCCGTGACGAGCAAAGGCGTCATGATCGGCAAGCACTTGGCTGATGATGGGCGATTCCTCGGGATCGTGCGGGAAGGGTTGCTTGGGATCATTCTCCAAGCCCAATGCGTTCTTGATGCGGGCACGGATCTGATCGAAGCCAGGACCGCTTACATGGTAGAGCCAGTCGTGATTGCCGACCATGTAGTGAATTCTGACCTTCACATGTTGGCGACCTACGGCCCACGGCTCCCAACCGACGTCTGGATCCGGCGCGCCTTCCTTCGCAGGAGGAAGCGTGACCGAGAGTGATCGGGAGTTGCGCTTCGGCGGCATCGTAAGTTCTTTCAGAATGTCGTGAGACGCCCTGTTGCGCCTCAGAATGCCGTCAGTGATGGCGCTGACCGTTTGGGTCACTTTCTCTGTCTTAGCAGCGCTCGTGCCGTAGTCCCAGGGTCGGATGGCGTTGTTGCCGAAACCCCACTGGTCGGATCGGATGATATCGAAGATGTCGCCGAGCAAAACGATATCGAGCTCGCTGATCGGCTCGTAAACGAAATCGTCCGGCTTTGTTCCACTCTCGCGTTGCTTCGGCCGCAGGCGCCATGACGCATCGTAGGCCATATCTCGCAAGCGATGGCGGAACACCTTGAAGGCACCCTCGCCGATGGTCGGGCGTGCCGGTCGTTTGGTGGATTTTGGATCACCATCGGTGAAGTGCAGGTCGCTCATGATGACAAGCATCACACCATCCTCCAATCTTCTTGTTGGTCACTCGGAACTGTTCGCGCTGGCCACAGTTGCTAACTGATCGCACGCTCTGAACTTCCTTCAAGGTCCGCAGTCGTGTATCCATGCAGCGGCCACAGACCTTTGTGTCGGGTCTGCTGACCCGACCTACCAGACTGGGCCGACCTACCAGACTGTGGTTTCCTGTCCGCAAGACGCGCCGCTGGATTGTCTGTCCGAGGATTAGGCTGAGACCGGCCCTATCTAAATGATAAGGGGTTTGCCGCGGGGGTCAAACTGGAGGCAGAGAGACGGTGCGTCCGGGACGCACGCTGGGCGGCTACGCTCCGTCACCCATTCTCGGGGTGGGGAACTGCCACTGGCGGACAAGCCGCCAGTGGCGCTGGGCGCGGAGCTTCTTCGCCTACGTGTTCGCCAGGCTGAAGCGAAAGACTTCCGCCGGTTGGGCGACGCGGATGTAGTCGTCCACGGACATGATGATGGAGTCGGTCAGGCTGCCGGCGTTGAAGGCGATCCGGTCGTTCGCGACGATCGACTCGTCCACGTACAAATCGAACGGGAGGATCGGTCTTCCAAAAGGCGGCACGCAGCCAGGCACGAGGCCGGTTAGCGTCATGAGTTCCTCTCGGGTGGCGAATCGCGCGCGGCGAACGGCGAACTTTCTCCGCATGGCCCCACTGTCCAACTTCAAAGCGGCGCTCATCACAAACAGGCGATTGACATCGCCGGTTTGGATCACCAGTGCTTTGCCGCCGATCTTCACGCTCTCGCCACGGGCCTTGGCGGACTGCTCGGAGGTGTAGGTCGGTTCGTGGTGCAGCGACCGGTAGCTGATCGCGTGGCGGTCGAGCAACTCGTGGATCGCTTGGTGAATCGCATTTGCCATGGTGTCTCAATTGGGCAGGTTACCGCAACAGGCAAAAGCGGGAAACAGAGCGCACGGATGAGAAGCGAGTCGTTTGGGCCTGGTTCTGATGTGAGTGCTGACTGGGTCTGAGTCGTAAGATAAGAGATCTTCCACGTTTACCTCGCTACCAGACCCCACGCCGCCTCATGCAATTTGTGGAGGCGCGCGCGGCTTTGATCCTTCGGAAGTCGGCACACCGGCCGCTGCGTCTACAAAACCGTGCCCGACCACATCCGTCGCGGTCGGGCACTGTTGCAGAAAGGAGCTTTGTGTTGCTTGTCGGCCATCCGGCGGATGCTTGCGAGCACCGCGGTTCGCAGCCTCAGCGGTGCTGCGTGCCGATTCGATAGCTTCTGAATACGCGGCGCGGGTTGTTGGATTCCAGGAACGAGTGCCCCTGGTGATCACGGTAGTACTCCATGAAGAGGGTGTGCTGGATGCCCTCGACGCGGCCCGGTGTGGCGGGCCAATCGCTGCGACCGATCTGCGTCGCCAGAATCGCAGACCGGTCGCAACCGAAGAGCAGGTTCGTCTCTCCGGGTCCTTCGAGTTTGTTGGGGGTGTGTGCCGAGCATCCGGAGGTCAATCCAATCGCCAGCAACAAGAGGAAACTGGCTTCTCGGCATCTTCCCCGCAACATCACTCTCCCCCCTCCCCTCGCGTGTTTCTCGTCGCCCTCGCTCGCATCACGATGACTGCAACACCCGTGCCAGGGGCAGTGCGTTTCTTCGCGCGCAAGGCCCTCCGCCGTCCGAGTACGCAAAGACCGCCCTTCAGACAGGCGCCGTTCGGGCTGACGGCGCCTGGACCACTCCCTCCGCGTGGATTATGAGCCGTCCGGTCGCAACGTTCGGGAATGTCGCCGAGGTTCGGTCTGTAGGGGGATGTGCTCGCGATGCAACGCGAGATATACGACATGTTGCCAAAGTGCTTCTTGCCGGCAAGACATTGCTGAGCCGTGCCAGCGCAGATGAGCCGCGGGCTTCAGTCCGCGCGGCCGTCCGAAGACGTATGGGTTTTCACAATGCCAATGACCGCGCGGACTGAAGTCCGCGGCTCATCGACTGAGGTCCGCCGCTCATCTACCTCGAAGCATGAGACTGGTGGTGGTCACGGTGCGTCCGAGAAGGGCTCAGCCGGCGACCGATCCAAACGAGAAGCCGCCCCGCCCGACAGGTCATCGAGCGGGGCGGCGTTGCTGTATGCGCCGATCACGGCGCGATCTCTTCAAACAAGGCTCGCAATCGCGGGCCTTCTTACCTTCGGCGTCTCACGCCAAACTTCAGGCCGACAAGACCGACAAAGAGGAACGAGAGCGTCTGGACCATGCCGCATCCGCAGATTCCGTTGCAGACCGGGATGATATCCACGAGGGGCGGGCTCTCGCCCAGGCTGCCCTCGGTCTT
>JBDRKQ010000050.1:0-19162 GCA_043813895.1 Planctomycetota bacterium | reverse complement strand
GCAGACGGGCGATCCGTACATCGTCAGCTTCGGCGCCGGTGGTACCGCGAGTCTTGATGAGGTGGAGATTGTCGGCTGCGACTTCGACGGCGGTGATATTCTTACCTTTGACAGCGTGGGCGATGCGCAACAAGGGGAGGCTGCCACACTCTATTTTTCCTCCTGTGGCGCGGCGTGTCAGGTCCTCGTGGGTCCGCGAGATGCCACGTGCTTTGACTTCGACTTTGATGCCTTGCCGGCGATGAAGATGGGCGCCGGAGGTGGCGGCGAGGGCGGCGAGGGCGAAGTGGGCGAGAAGGGCGGCGAGGGCGAAGTGGGCGGCGGCGGAATGGAACTCTAGTGCTCCGTCACGCCTCGCGTGAGGATTGTGGCACCCCTCATTTCAGGCGTGACCGAACACTAGAGCAGGTTCAGGGCAACCGTAGCGGCCGACGCCCCAGTCGGACGTTGAAGGCCGACAGTTTCCCACGGCCGACAGGGGTGTCGGCCGCTACAGTTGGATTGTGATTGGTCTAGCCCCCGATTGTGAGCACCCCAGACAAACCGAAGTGCTCTCTCGTATCCGGGTAGCACGCGCTTGTCTCGAGACGCGAACCGCTGGGTAGCCACTGGTGCGGGTTTGAGGCCTCCAAGTCTCCCTGCGTCTCGACATGCCCGTCGTAGAACAGGAGGTTCATTCTATACACATTCGCCGGCGCGCCCACGGGCGGATCGGTGAGCGAGTGCCGGAAGGCGTACATGCGTGCATCGACCGGTCCTACGTGCCCGTTGCCGGGCGCGCGACTCCGATCCCAGGAGCGAGTGTATGTCGAATACGGTGCGACGTCGGCGAACGCACCTCCGAAGGCGGAGTTGGCACTCAGATCGTAGTCGGGTGGTTCAACGACTGTGGAGTAGCGCGCGCCGTCCGCCATGAGCACCTTGCCCGCCGCGTTGCCAACGCGCGTCACACGGGGAGACCAATCCAGTGGGATTTTCTCCTCATGCATGTTGTTGTAATACTGAACGCCACTTGCCGTGGGGCTGTACTCGTAGAGAAAGAACCGCGGCATGTTGTAACTCACCATCGGTCCCACGCCGGCGTCGACAGCGCCGTAAGGACCCGCCAGGAAATCGTTCGCCGCACAGGAGAAGGCTCTGTGGCCTCGCAGTTCGTTGAAGCGATTCAGGACGCCGGGAACGTCGCCGTAGGACGGCAGTGTCAGCCCCAAGCGCCATTGCCAGGCCATCGGTCCCATGAAGTCCCACGTCTGGACCGCCGGGCCGTAGGCCGCAGGCTGACCGATCAGATAATTCCCCGAGCCCGCTGGCGAGCCGATCACCCACTCTTCGAAGTTCTTGGCGTAGGTCTCCGCCCCGACGCCCATCTGACGGAGTGTGCTCATGCAAATGCTGCATTGAGCGCTTCTGCGGCCGGCGGTCAGGGCGGGAGCGACAAAGGCAAACAGAAGGGCAAGGACCGCCAACACGGCGAGCAACTCGAGCAACGTCCAACCGGATCGCGTTCTGCCTTCGCGCCGCATGGTTGCAGCCCTCCTTACGCCGACAGTGCTCGATCTGCCGTCTCAGTCCGTCGCCATCCGGGCATCTCAGCGCATGGGAGCAGACGCTCGACATGCCCGGTCGAGCAGGTTCCCGTGGCAATCCGGAAGCCACTCCAACCGTGCCAAGGTCTTTCGCCCGAGTATCATATCGGAAACTGCGATGCCCTGCAAGGGCTCGTGAATCGGGCGGCCCAATAGAATACAATGGACGGCATGGACCGAGACACGGCACTCAGGCTGTTGAGAGCGGGGCCGGATGGCGTCACAGAATGGAACCGTCGTGTGGCCGGCGGCGAAGAGACCCCCGATCTTAAGGATGCCTTCCTGATCAACGCTGATCTTCGCGAGGTCGACCTGCGGGGCGCTTTCCTGGTCGGAGCGAGCTTCTGCCACGCAAACTTATTCGCAGCCAATCTCGCCGGGGCTTTCTTGAACAACGCGGACTTCCGTGGGGCCGATCTCCGATGCGCCGAATTGCACCATGCCAACCTCAGTGGCGCGGTGTTCGGATGTACGCTCATCGCCTGCGATCTGTCATCAGTTCGGGGGCTGGACTCTATCGAACACCTGTCTCGCTCGATTCTTGACGTCCAGTCCATGCTCACGTTGCCAGGGAAACCGTTGCCCGAGACGTTTCTGCGAGGCTGTGGGCTTGCCGACGAAGAGATTGAACATTTCCGAAGCCGCCTCGACAAACCCATCCGGCGCGCCTCGTGCTTCATATGCCATTGCTCGAGTGAGGCGGAACTCGCTGCCAGGTTCCACGCGGAGATCCAAACCGCGGGAATCCGGTGCTGGCGTTGGAACCACGACGCACAGATATGTGAAGAACTCCTCCCGCAAGGCTTGCCCGCCATATCAGCCTACGACAAGTTTGTTCTCCTGCTAAGCCGGCAGTCTCTGACCTGTGAGTCGGTGAATCGGGAACTCCGGCTTGTCCTGGAAGAGGAAGACAAGCGGTCGGATATCACAGAGAACCGGCACGCTTGGCAACAAAGCTCGATACTCATCCCGGTCCGCGTTGACAACTACGTCTTCGAGCAGCCGACAGGCACGCCCCCGCAGTGGAACCCGCCTTATCGGGACGCTGTTGTGAACAGGGCGATCATCGATGCCGTCGGCTGGGACAAAGACGCCCAGAAGTTCAACAACGCGCGCGACCGCCTGATTGAAGCGCTCCTGGCTGCGACGTGTCCCCAGTGAAAACTCCATTCGGAGGCCACGCACCTCACTGATGTAGAGCCTCCATCTCGGTGAGAGACGGTCGGGACCGAGTAGGCACGGTATCGGGACCGAGCAGGCGGCTTGCGCGGTCCCGACTCCTGTCGAGGGCGACGCCGACTCCCAGCTTGGGTGCGGGCGCCTGCGCCAAGTGAGGCGAGGGAGTCGATCTCAGCCTGGAAACGGCATCCTCCATGCCTCTTTCCGCCTCATCGCCTGCCAGAATTGTCTATTCTGCGATACACAAAAGACGGGTGGCCCAAGTTCCCTGAACCCGGGGTCTCGATTCCGCTGTCTCACCGCCGAAGTCGTCCGGCCGACCATCTTGCTGATCGCTGACGGCTGATCACTGACAGCTTCTAACGGGCAGGACGATGGAGATTGCGAATCTTCCGCCCGCCGCGGACGAGACAGAAATCGAGCCCCCAAGCAGCGCCATCATTTTCCAACTGAGCGACAAACCCAGGCCACAATGCTCACCCGTGGCTTGCCGGGACGTGTCGCCTCGCCAGAACCGTTCGAACGACTGTTCAGCCTGGTCCTGGGTCAGTTCACTTCCCGTGTTCGTGACGCTGATCGCCACCCGGCCGTCATATGCGTGCGATTCGATGCTGACTTGCCCTCCCTGGTTGGCGTATGCAACAGCGTTGTCGAGTACGTTGTGCAGCACGAGTTGGAGCTTGCTACGGTCGGTGTTCAAGTTACACGCCTCCGCCAGCTTCCAGTCGACTTGCAGCTTCCGCTCGACTGCCCGTGGGGCCAGCGGCGCCCAGCATTTCCTCAGAAGTTCGCCCAGTTCTACAGGCTCGCGGACGACCTCCAACTGGTTCGCATCGGCCCGCGCCAAGCCGAGCAGGTTCTCCACCATCTGCTGCATCTGCCTGCTGACGGTCAGACAATCGGTCATTGCCTTTCGATGGGCATCGGCTTCACGCTGTCGTGACAGGGACACTTCCAGAGTTGATCGCAAACCCGCCAGCGGCGTTCGCAGCTCGTGGGCCACGTCAGCGGTGAACGTCTTCTCTCGCTTGAAGGCCGACTCCAACCGCGCGAGGAGTTCATTGAGCCGGTCGACAATCGGCAGCAGCTCACCGGGAATGTCGGCGGGCCTGATTCGTGTCGAGAGATCGGCCTCCCCCACGTTGGCGATCTGCGCGGCCACATCTCCAACCGGCCTGAGACCACGCCGGACAAACCAGGCCAGGATCCCAACGGAAGCAATAATGGCGGCGGCGCATACGCCCACCAGGACCAGGCCGAGCTGGGCGAGCGTGCCGTCGATGTCCGCCGTCTCCCGCCCGACCACGAGCGCGACATTCATGGGTTCACGGTGACGCCCCCGTTCTTCTTCTTGCCGTGGCGTGAAAGTGATCCCAACCAATCGGCCCGGTCGGCCGTCGGGCAGCTTGGTCGCCTGGTACGTGGGCCCGTTCGGAGACGCCTCAATCCGTTCGAGATCGAAATCGCCCAGCGACGAAGACCGAGCGAACACCCGCCCGTCCGGCCACCAGAGCTCGTAGTACTCGGCGTGCTGCGAAGGTCGAAACTCCGGAAGACTGCTCTCGTCGAATTCCAACTCCAACTCGTCACGATCTTGCTCGACCATCGCCGCCAGGGTCCGCACCTTCGAGCCGAGCGACTCGTCGAATTCAGCCCAAAGCGACCTGCGCATCAGCGCATACAGCAAGATGCTGGAGAGCACCAACACAAGTGCCGTCCCGACCGCCGTCCCGGCGAGTAGTCGCCCGCTGAGGCTTCGCATCAGCCCAAGTCCCCCAGGATGTAGCCCTGGCCACGCCGCGTATGAATCAGCTTGGGTGAGCCAGGGCGTTCGATCTTCTTGCGAAGATAACCGATGTACACATCGACGACGTTGCTCTCTGCCGCCGCATCAAAATCATAGAGATGCTCCCAAACGTCGGAACGAGAGACGACCTGCCCGCGGCGCAGGGCGAGGAACTGAAGCAGGGCATATTCCTTTGCCGTCAACTCCACTGTCTTCTCCGCCCGACGAACGGTCCGCGCACTCGTGTCGATCTCCAGGTCTTTGATCCGGATCACCGGGTCCTTGGCGTCGTACTTGCGGCGCACCAACGCGCGGACCCGGGCCAGTAGCTCCTCAAAGGCAAAGGGCTTGACGAGGTAGTCATCAGCACCAAGATCCAGGCCCTTGACGCGATCCTCCAACGCATCCCTGGCAGTCAATATCAAGACGGAGGCAGCGCTATCCGCCTGACGCAAACGGGCGAGAATCGTAAGCCCGTCGATCTTCGGCAGCATCAAGTCGAGCACGATCACGTCGTAGTCGTTGGACGTTGCGTACCAAAGCCCCTCCTCGCCCTCGGAGGCCGCGTCCACAGCGTAACCGGCCTCTCGAAGTCCTTGAGCGACCGAATTCCGCACCGGGGCGTAATCTTCGACAAGTAGAACGCGCATGGCACCTGGCTACCAGCATGACGCCCAATGCAGAGGAGTTCAAGGCGACGCGGTCAGCCGTACGGGAACCGTGGGTTCGACAAGGTCTCCATACGGCAGTCCCGTTCACATCATCAATCGTCGTCGTCATCATCATCGTCATCACCATCGCCGTGGTCGCCATGGACCTGGCCGCTCGGCGATATCAACACCTCGCGTTCCTTGCCGTCGACTCTGGCCTCCACCTCGTAGATGACGATCATCTTTTTCTCGAACTTCAGCTTCGCTGATTTCGGGAACACCTTGACAGCGGCTTCCAGCACAGATGCGGGCACGTCTCGTGCTTCGACTGCTTCCTCCAGCTCCACGAGCGTGCCGTCGGCCGTCACTTTGGCTTCATGCTCCCGGCCGTTGACCATCCACTCCGCCTCATAGAACACGACTCCCCGAACCGTTTCCCGCTCGACCTCGGTGAACTTGGCGCCGTTGGCATGTTTCAGGAGTGCCTCACGGGCCTTCGCCGGAACCTGATCGATGGCGATTCCCTCGTCGTCTTCATCCTCTTCCTCGACCTCCCGTCCGAGCAGGGTGCCGTCGGCAGCCACTTTGATCTCGACTTCCTTCCCGTCCGCCCTCCACTCAGCTTCGTAGAAGGTCTTGCCGCTGCTGGTCTCCCTTTCAACCTCCATGATGGCCGCGCCCTTGGCTTCCTTGAGAATGGTCGCCTTGACGGCGGCCGGCACCTGATCGAGCGAGACTTCCTCCTCTATTTCGAGCAGTGTTCCATCGGCCGCCACCTCAATCTCGATCTCCCGGCCATCGATATTGATCTCGGCCTCATAGATTGTCTTGCCCTTCTCGGTTTCGCGCTCAATCTTCTTGACGGTCCCACCCTTGGCCTCCTTGAGGATCGTTGCCTTGACCGCCGCCGGCACCTGGTCAATAGAGACCTGCTCCTCATCGTCACCGCTTGCCCAGCCGGTTGCCGCAACCGCAGCCAAAAGGCTTAGCCCCATCACAATGCAAAGTACCCATCGTCTCGACATAATCGAACTCCTCTCTAAGACATTCCCGATTCAATCTTATCACGGCGCCAGATATCCTGATCTGGCGAACCAAGTGATGAGCATAGCTACGGAAGATGAGAAGACGATGAGAAACGGAATTATGAGTTGAGTTCACCCCGGCCTCTGGTCATGCCGAGTGCCGAACCGAACCGCGTGTATCAAGTCCAAGAGCAGCGCGTCAGGCGCCGCACCTCAGTTGAACCTGGATCGAGACGGCATTCGGCAGTCGGCGCCCCTTATGATTTGGTCAAAAGCGGGAACTGCCGCATCAGGTCCGCCATCTGCCGCTTGGCCCGGTGGGAGGTCATGAGCACCGATCCCCTCGAGCGGTTCATTCTCCGGGCCACTTCATCCACGGGTAGCTCGAGCAGATATTGGAGTTCGAGCACTTGGCGATAGTGCTCGGGAAGCAGGGCCAGGGCCGCTGCCAACGCATCGATCGCTTCGATTCGCACAGCCTTGCCCGATACGGTCGTCATGTGCGCCTCGAGCGCGGCGGCCAACGGTGCGCTGGTTTGTGAGAAAGGCCCCGTGAGGCGGACGCGCTTGGCGGACGCGCCCCGCTTGGCGGTGTCGAGTTGCCGTCGCTGCGCTTCACGGACCTTGTTCCGAGCGACGGTCCGGGCCCACGAGGCAAACGTGTCCTGTCGATCGCCTGAGAAGGCGTCGAAACTCCTGATGAGTTCGACATAGACCTCCTGCAGCACATCTTCCGGGTCGAGGTGGACGCGCATCGTATGGCGCAGATCTGATCGAATAAGCCCCATCAGCGCGGTATGCTCGCGAAGGATGAGCTGCTGTTGGGCGACCAAGTTGCCTGCCCTGGCGCGTTGCAGGAGTGTCTCGGCGTCGTCACGCACAGTTATTGCCTGCCAATCTCGCGCGGATCGCCGCTGGATCCGTGCGCGGACTCGTGTTCAATCGCAATCACGGAGTCACCGACTTCCCCACCTGGCTCCGCGTCACATCTCGTTGCGGGCGATGTACATAGTATAATGCATTCTGCGTAAGAACAGGAAACACCGAACATGGCCAATGCACACGGGCCGGGAAGAGCCGCGAGGATCAATGATATCGTTGACCGGTTCGTGGCGCGTTACTGCAGCGGTGACCCGCTGCATGCCGAGGACCTCGTTGATGCTCACGGAGACATCGCGGACGAGTTGGCCGAGCGACTTGCAGCGGCGGAGGAACTGCTGAGGCGGACTCAGCCGGCCACCGCGAGCCACGAAGCCGAAACCTCCCGCCGAACAGATGTCGGCGCATCGAATGGTCCCACTGGCCTGTCGCTGGTGCCTGGCGTGATCATCGCCGGATACGACATCACGCGGATAGTCCACCACGGCGGGCAGGGTGTGGTCTGTCAGGCGGCGCAGCACTCGACGGGCCGAACCGTTGCGGTGAAGCTCCTGTTGGGCGGATCGGCCGCGTCTGATGCGAACAAGAAGCGATTTGGGCGCGAGATTGAACTGCTCGCGAATCTGAAGCACCCGAACATCGTCACGATATTCGACTCCGGAACGACATCCACCGGCACTCCCTTCTACGTCATGGACTATGTGGACGGTCTGCCGCTGCACGATTACGTTCGGCAGGCGAAACTCGATGTCGACGCAGTGCTGAAGTTGTTCCAGGTCATTTGCCGCGCCGTCAACTACGCCCACCAACGTGCAGTGATTCACCGTGACCTCAAACCGTCGAACATCCTGGTTGATCGAGAGGGGAACCCGAGGGTGCTGGATTTCGGTCTGGCCAAGGCGATCGATGACGTTGAACTGACGGCGGTCTCAGCGTCCGGCCAGGTGATCGGCACGATATCCTACATGTCACCGGAGCAGGCCCGCGGCTCAGCGGACCTCGACATCCGCACCGACATCTACTCCTTGGGCATTATCCTGTATGAAGTTCTGACCGGGCATCATCCCTATGCCGCTGGCGGGCACCCAACCGACGTCCTCCAGAAGGTCACACAGACGCCACCGACGTCGCCGAGTCGGCTCTGGCGCGAAGATGGCGGTGTGGCGCCGCCGTCAACCAAGCAGCGCCCGCGAGGCCATCGGTGTCCGATCGATCAGGAACTCGACACCATCGTCCTGAAGACCTTGGCAAAGGAGCCCGACCGTCGCTATCAGAGCATGGACGCGCTCGCCGCAGACATGGATCGCTATCTGCGGAATTTCCCGATCGAAGCGAAGCGGGATAGCCGCATGTACGTTCTCCGCAAAGGGCTGGCCCGCCACAAGGCCGCCGTCTTCATCGCCACGGCATGTGCCATCCTCATCACCGCGCTGGCGGCGGCGATGACGGTCTTGTATTTCCGAGCGGACGCGGAGCGAGAGCGCGCCGACCGGCGCGCGGCAGATCTCCGGCGCAGTGCGTACTTCCATTCCATTGCGCTCGCGCAACACGCGATCAATGAGAGGAACGTCACGCAACTCAAGAAGCTGCTTCGAGACTGCCCC
Source organism: Planctomycetota bacterium (assembly GCA_043813895.1). GTDB lineage: Bacteria > Planctomycetota > Phycisphaerae > UBA1845 > UTPLA1 > CAZTAR01. The sequence goes on along the minus strand of JBDRKQ010000050.1, from coordinate 10,453 downwards.
CCGGATCTTCGCGGCTGGGAATGGCGACACCTATGGCGAATGTCGGACTCGAGTCGGGCGACTCTGCAGGGCCACGAGGACTCCGTCACGTGCGTGGTGTTTGGGCCCGGGAGCCAACGAATCTGCTCCGCCAGCCGGGACGGGACAGTCCGGCTCTGGGATGCCTCCACGGAGGCGGAGCGATTGAGGCTTACTGCGAGCAGGCGTGGTCTCGAAGCGCTCGCTGTTTCTCCGGACGGCGCATACATCGCGGCCGGTGGATATGGCCGAACGGTTCAATTGTGGGATGTCGCGACCGAAGCGCCAACCCGCGAGTTGACAGGACACGAGGGCACCGTGACGTCCCTCGCGTTTTCCCCGAACGGCGAGCGCGTTGTTTCCGGTGGTCAGGATTCGCGGATTCGCGTGTGGGACGTCGCCACAGGTAAGTTGGCGATGGTGCTGGCCGGTCACGAAGGCAACGTGAGTTGTGTGGCCTACTCGCCTGGCGCTCACTCCATCGTCTCCGTCGGCGGGGACAAAGTGATACGTCTGTGGGATGCAAACTCCGGCGACCAGATTTCGGTTTTTCGAGGCCATACGGAGCGTATCACATCGGTGGCGATGAGCACGGATGGGGGGCGGATAGTATCCGGCGGCTGGGACCGAACGGTCAGAGTGTGGGACGTCGCCACGGGGGAGCAGACGTTGCGAATGGAGCATGAAGACGCGAATGTCAACGACGTCTGTTTCAGCCCGGATGGAACGCATATCGCATCTATCAGCTACCGGTCGATCCGTGTGTGGGACGCGGTGACCGGCACGACAGAGGCCGTGTTCTTGGGGCATGAGAAGGGTGGGCTATCCGTGGCCTTCAGTTGCGATGGGATGCGGCTCGTGTCCGGCGGGCATGACAACGTGGTCAAGGTCTGGGATGTCAACGCCGATCCCGAGCCGTACGTCCTGGGCGTTCAGGACGGTCTCGTGGGCCAAGTCGCAGTCTCACCCGATGGAACCCGGATCGCTTCGGCAGCGCGCGATGATACGATCACGGTGTGGGACGCGGTTTCGCACCAGATTGTCAATCGCTGGACCGGACAGGCAACCCACGCGCTCGCCTTCAGTCCGGAGGGTCGGCGACTCGTCTCCGCAGGCCGGGATCGCGTCATCAAAGTGTGGGATGCAGACACCGGGGCCGAGCTGCTCTCCTTTGGATCGCATGGGGCGCGTGTGACTTCCACAACCTACGCTCCGAATGGGAAACTGATTGCATCGGCCGGCGCCGATCACAAGGTCAAGCTGTGGGCCGCGCAGACCGGCGTATTGTCGGCAACCCTCGCTGCTCACGACGCAGAAGTCACTTGCGTGGCCTTCTCGCCGACCGGAGACCGCCTGGCATCCGGCTCCGCGGATCGGACGATTCGCGTCTGGGATCTGGACACGCACGTCCAGCGATGTGTGATGCTCGGGCACACCCGCGGTGTTAACTGTGTCGCGTTCTCGCCCGATGGGACACGCGTGGTTTCGGGATCTGAGGATAGGACGGTCAGGCTCTGGGACGCGGAGTCGGGCGATGCTGTGCACGTACTCTTCGGCCATGAAGCGATCGTCATGGCCGTAGCGTTCTCGCCAAACTCCGAACGCGTTCTTTCCGCCGGCTTCGACGGAAACCTGAGGTTGTGGGCCGCAAGCACCGGGAAACCAGCTCTGACGCTCCCTGGACACACCGGTCCGGTAACGTCCGCAGTCTTCTCGCCAGATGGGTCGTGGATCGCCTCCGGCAGTGCCGACCGGACGGTCCGGATCTGGAATGCGCCCCAATTGCTCCCCCCGTCACCAAGCGTTGAATAGCAAGCAGCGACTCACTTGGGGGCGGTGCTGGATCACGTTCCACGGCAACCACGCTCAACCTGGCCGGCAAAGCGCCATTCACCCAGCTCTTTGCGTGAGCGATCAGTCTGTTGCGCATCCGGATAGGTAGGGCGTGCGTACAGAGCGCGTCATGTACGCCCTGCGCGATGGTGCCAAGCGGCGGCCCCCGCGCGGGGGAGGAGACTTGTCCTCGCATCCCATGGAGCCTGCTCATGATCCGTAAGCGAGTTCTCGTTCTACTTCTGGTGGTAGTGCCTTTGAGCAGTGCTGCCTTGTGTCCGCAGGCTTCTTCCGACTCCCCTGCATCCAGCATCGCCGAACCCGAAATCACGAGACTCGTGACGCTCGGTCAGGATGCAAACCTGTGGTGGGATGCGACTCTCGGCTGCAGCGCGGACCCGGGCTCCGGCGCAGGAGTCTTCGGTAGCGGCACCGCCAGTGGTTCCGCCACGTTGCCCAATCCGCCCCTCGACCCCCTTCCTGGACTCAGCGTCGCGGTCTCCGCGCCGCGAGGAGCCAGCTCGTCAGCCCAGAACCAGTGCACCCTTCAAGCCAAATTCGACGTGCTTCCTGATCCGGCGCTGCCTCCCGGCTCCCTCCAAGGCATGTTGGGCAGGGTGGTCTGCGATGTCTCGCACATGGGAACGGTCGGCGACTCCCGAGGCTACATCCTCGACGTGACCCTCGAAGTTACGCGAAGTTCAGTCGCCGAAACGCGACAGCACATCTTTGAGTGGGCCGACGCCTATCCCGGAGAGGTGTCTGCCGGCGGCTATCCTTACCCCGGGGGAGGCGAGGATAGCCTCGTGGTAGACGACGTCTGGTTTCAGGCCGGCGAATCCTACCTCGTCGTTCTGCACGTTTACGGAGCGGTTTTCTCCTCGGAGGCTGATCCGACCCTCGGCGGCAGCGTGGAACTCGATGTTGTCGTACGTGACCTCCGCGTCGAGTTCGGCTTCAGAGCAGGTACGGATGAGTGATGTCTGCCACGCACTGACGCAGACCGGATACCGACACTCGCCCAAACCCGAACGATTGACAACCCTCGCAGGGAGATGCAACGATGCTTTCACAAAAAGCGCTGAAACCCCTACTCATGCTCGCGCTGGCATTCGGCTGTTTTGCCTGCCAATGCACGCCCTGGCTACCCGAGTGCCAGACGGTTCCGCAGATTCCGACGGGCATGGACATCCGCGTCGCCATGCCGGACGGCACCCAGTTGATGACCGACATCTACGCCCCGGCGGGGGCAGGACCCTGGCCCGTCGTCCTCCTGCGCACACCCTATGATCCGGGCGACCCGATCCACGCCGGTCGCGGAACAGAGTACAACGCTCTGGGCATCGTGTACGTTGTCCAATCCAGTCGCGGGCTGTTCGGTTCGGGCGGTACGGCGGACTTCTTTGCCAGCGACAAGCAGGATGGCCGTGACATGCTCCGGGTCCTCCGAAGTCAGTCTTGGTGTACCGGCCGCGTCGCGATGATCGGTCACTCCGCCCCAGGCATCGAGGCCTATTGCGCTCTGCCAAACAATACCAGCGTTGCCGAAGAGTTTGTCTGCTCCTGGATCGAGATGGCAACGCCCAATCTCCAGGACTCCGTTTATCAAGGCGGCGTCTTCCGAAAAGCCCTGACCGAGCAATGGCTCAACGGCACAGGCCAGTCGAGCATTCTGGCCGATGTGGTCGCCAACGCGACGAACCGTTCCTGGTGGGACAATCGCCGCATCAGCAACGACTACCAGTCGTCGTATCTCTGCCCACTTCTCCATGTCCGTAAACACCCTTGCTTGCCCTCGCGGTTCCCATGTCCCAATGTGATCAAAAAGAACCACATTGTGACCCGAGAGCAGCCAGGGCGGCCAAGAGCGCTACGTTTTTCAACCGGCGTTCAGACCGAGTCCGCTTCCAGGGCACAATTGCGCCACCATGATCGGCAAGATGTCGTCACCTGTTCTTCGCTCCTGGATGAATCGTGCCGGCCATGCGGCACTCAAGGTCATATGGTCCTGCTATGTCGTGGTTGTTGATCAGTCACGGCCCTGCACCAGGACTATGTCGGCCTCTGACGCTTGGCGGCGATGCTGTACCAGATTCTGGTATTCGGGCGACTCATACCACCGTTTGGCATCTTGCTCCGCCGGGAAGCGGATCACAACTGTGCGCGTGTAGGGCCACCTCCCCTCAAAGAGGGTTAGGGCGTTGTCAACGGCAACCACCTCGCCCGAATAACGGGCGAGGATTGCGTCAGCCCCGTCCAGGTAACGCTGGTACCTCTCGCGATCGTGGATCTTGATCTGAGCTATGACGTACGTACGCATCCTGGCTACTCCGTCACCACCCCGTCGAGGACCAAGCGGGGGATGATCCTCATTCGGGAGACACGGATCGACCATGAACCTGGATCTCGTCCATGTCGCCGTCATAGTGAAAGCCGTTGGATTTGACATATCCGATATCGATACGATCAAAATTGATCAGCTGACCGGTCCAATTCGTCCGACCCTGCAATCTGCCGTCGATGTACAGCTCCACTGCTTGGCCCGTATAGTTCAGCATCACGTCATGCCACTTGCCGTCATCCACTGGCGTTCGCGACTTCACTTCGGGAGAGCGGCCCTTCCGTTGCTTGTCGCCGACCTCCGTTTTGGATGGCGAACTTGTTTGAATCCAACCCACGACGCAGTGCTCGTGGACCATGAGGCAGGTGCCATAAGCCTTGTTGTCGCTGGTTTGCAGGATGCGGGCGAAGCGATGCCGGCGTCTGTTGGGATCCATGCGGACCTTCACTCGGACGGTCATCTCCGTGCAACCCCGGAGATCCGATGCCTCGTTGAGGTCTACGCGCAGGTACTGCTCCTTCCTGCCAGAGAAGGTGGCGTGTCCGCCTTGGATGGTCGGAGCAGCTAGAGAATCGATTCTGTTGTTGTTCCCGCTGGAGTCCTTCGGTTCGGGATTCTGGAAATCGATCTCCAGCACCTTCCCCTTGCTCTTTGGCCTTAGAGGAAAAAGCGATTCGATCGCCTTGTCCGCCCCCGCCGCCGAGTCGTGGCCGACCCCGGGCAGTTCGTGGAGTTCGAAGCGAAACGGATCACTCATGGGACGATTGCCGATCTTCCTCTGGTACTCGTGTTCCCGCCGCATGGCATCGTAGTAGTTTCGGGCCTTCTCGATGTGGTTCCGGCCTTGCCACCCGACTTCTTGAAGGCGTCGTGGGCCGGCAACCTCGGTATCCTCCTGGCCAACGATGATGAACACGCGCAGGTCCAGCAGACGATTGAGCTTCTCGTTCATCTTCGACTCGGACAGCCTCAGGTCGTCGGCCTCGATCTGCGAGCCGAACCAGTCTTCCAGGTTGGTCATCCGGATCCCCCAGGGGTAGTCCTTGTCACGACGGGGAAACGTGAACGTGCCGGCTGCCGAAAAAGCGATCTTGCCGACCAACTCCGGGTGAAACGTCGCAAACCGGTGGACGAACTGGCCGCCGCCGGAATGACCATAGAGATGGAATCTTTCCCGGTGCATGAGGTGCTTCTTGAAGAACTCGAAGATCTCGATGAGCTTCAAGTCGGAGCGGTGGTGGTTGTTCTTGTTCAGGAGCCGCTGAAAGCCCATCAAGTGCCAGTCTTTGATGATGCGCCGGTCGATGAACTGACCGTTCTTATCCATGTGGATCTCGCGATTGACGGGCCAGTTGAGCAGGCACTCGAAACAAGGGGCGATGATGACGAGGTTTTCGATGTCGGCAATGTGCCTGAACTGGGCAATCCTGTTCAACGCACCAGGGCGGTGCCAATCACCTGCCCCATGGATGGCGACGAGGTATTCCGCCGTCTCCGAATCGAAATACTCGGGGATGTAATAGATGGCCTCCGTGTGGCCGATCCTCAAGCCCTCGTGCAATCCTGGATCGTTGGAGAGCTTCAATACGACATTCTTGGGGAAGGCCAGTTTGAGGTTCCGGCCCGCCTCCTTGCCGACGAATCCCTGCTTCTCTACCCCGGTTTTTTCGATGGCGTCGCCAGGGGCCAAGCCCTTCATGCCGATGCACAGGTAGGATGCCCCGCTGTCCTGATTGAGCAAGCCTTGCCTTGCACCGATGCTGATCAGAGCCTGCTGCCCCCTCTTGTCAAAGCGTCTGACGGCGTTGTCTTTTGCCGCGACAACCACGAGCGTACCGTTGGGCAGGTCTTCAACATCCCTGGTCAATCCCTCGCTGGCACCCGGCGTCGTCAAGGTGTTGTAGTGGAATTGCTGGAGAACATGATCCTGGTTGACGGCGACAAGATAAAGACCAGCCAGTTGAGGGCCTTCCTTGGATTCGTCAAAGAAGATGTGGTCGCCAACACGTATGAAAACGCGGTCTCCGTAACCGTGGCCGGCGCTCACTGCCTCGACATAATGGACGAGTCGGTGAAACTCAGCCTCGCTACCGGTTTCTGCACCGCCCCCCGAGGCGACCAGCAGACTGACGACTGACCATGCCAGCCAGTTGAGACACCGCCACGGATTCCTCCTGCTCAGCAAGCCGGGGCTCCGACACGCCGTCGTCCAGAAAACGTCGTTGGCCGTTTCAGAGGACAATGCTTGGCAGCCTCTTACAGGCTTCGTGGGCACCAGGCCTTCCCGATTCCGCTCGAAACGACGCCATTCTAACCGAGATGCCGCCCACCGGCCCGCCTAGAACCGAATCTCAAGCGATACCATCCTTTGCCTGCCATCCACCACTCAGCTTGGCGGGGTGTCCGAGGGCTCGCGGAATTGGTAGGACTCGCTCGCGATGTTCGCCCTGGATTCCGATTCTCCCTTCGGTGATTGTGGGACAGAGCGCCATCGGACAGCGTTCGATGACGCAACAACGATGTGATCAAGGGCTGGCAGGAATCGGCAATAGGCGGTACAGAGGCCGAGCGAAACACTCTCGGCCAAGCGATTTCAAGGAGGCACTCGCGATGACCAACGACACTCGCTACGCCGGTTTGGCGGTGCGTTTCAGCGCGCTCGCCATCGACTTCCTGCTGTTCTGCGCCGTCTTCTTTCCGGTCACCCGGATTGTGAAAGGCGTGTGGCTCATGAGAGCCAACGATCATCGCTGGGTTCACGGTTGGGTCGCACTCGACCCCATCTGCGCCGTGTTCCTGGCGATCATGGTCCTCTACTTTGTCTGCCTCGAAGGGTTCGTGGGAGCCACACTGGGCAAGTGGGTGCTCGGGATTCGCGTGGTGCGGCAGGATCGTGGCAAGCCGGGTTTCGCCAGAAGCCTGGCACGGAATCTCCTCCGGCTGGTGGACGGGTTGCCTGCTCTCAACATAGTGGGGGTTGTGCTCATCCTGCGCTCGCCGGAGAAGGCGCGATTGGGTGATCGTTGGGCGGGGACCCGCGTCGTGCACGCGGCGTAAGGTCGGCCATCCGGAGAAGCCGGCTCGTCAATGGCCAGCACTGTACTCGCACAGATAAAGCTCGTTGCCATCCGGGTCAGTGAAGAATGCGAGCTTCACGGGACCGTCGCAGTTGACTGGTCCGCGGAAGTTCACACCTCGCCGCCTCAGCTCCTCGACGACTTCTTCGATTCGCCCGCGCACTCCGAAGCTCACCTGAATAGAGCCGGGCGTGCCCGGCTTGGGGCTGCGCGGACCTGACGGGTGAAGTCCGACGATGAATCCCTTGCCCGCATCGACCGCGGCGTACTCGTCTCCGTATCGACCGGCGAGCTTGAGCCCAAGCGTCTGCGTGTAGAACTCCAGCGCCTGACGCATGTTTGATACGTAGACGGTCGGCGTTCCCCCCTCAATCATCGTTGTTGGCGATGCGTTGTTCGTCATGGCCTAACCTCCACGCAGAGAAACAGCCCTTGATCACCATCGAGCACACGGGGGCCGAGATTTCCGGTTCATGCGACCTCAAGCCGTCATCGTACCCGGCGCGGTACCCGAGCAATCTAGCATTGTTGCGGCCGTCACGCGCGACTATCAGCGGCCGCACGTCTCACGCAATGACCGATTGACCCAATGACCGATCGCGCTACGCTCGAACGCACGACGTCCAGCTACCGCGACTGGAATTCAACCCCCATCAGGCGAAACTCACCCTCGATCCCAGGCTGTGAGTGGGGTTGGCCTTACGGGAATGTGGTATATACCACCTTTTAGCTAGACGTCATCCGTTCGGGTGAGAATCGTAACACGTTATCTTGAGATGATTTATGAAAGCGGGCGAAGGGATTCGAACCCTCGACGTCCAGCTTGGGAAGCTAGGACCTGCCCTGGCCGATTTGGCTCTCAAAGCCTGTGTTTCCAGTATCTTAGCGTGATTCGCGGCTTTCGCAATCCCTCGCATTCTGTCGCGTTTTGACGCGTTTAGAGGTGGTATTACCACTTAACGTGGTAGTCCTACCACTTTGCTGGAGGCGGCCGGATCCGCCCCGGCGAGGAGCGCCGGTCGGACGACTGCTAGCCAGCTCGGGTGGAAGCCATCGGCGATCGTCTGTCGGAGTCGAGGCTGCATCGGAGGCGATCCGGGCAGGGCCCAGGGATTCTTCGGCAGCCACCGACCCGCCAGACACTCTAACCTATTGTCTTTCAGCCGGTTATGTGGCATTTGGGGCGTAAGCCGAACAGCGAGCGAGGCGGCACGTCGTCACTCTTCTCGTTCTCGGGCGACGCCTGCAGCCTGCCGAGAGTTCTTTCGCCGGGAGGACGAAGCATCGATGGACGTAGCCCATACGGGAAGCTGTTCCTTAGCGTTGCAGCGCGCAAATCGTGCCGGCAAGTCAGCGGGCGAGGGACGGCCACGCGATCACGACCAGCGTGGCGCGACCGCGTGCACCTGCAACATACTGCTGTCTCGGTGCACGAACTGCACTCCCGCCTCTTGCATGAGTCCATTGGCGCTGACGGCCCCACCCGGTACCTTCTCTCCAACGGAACGAATAGCCGAGAGGAGGCGGCGTGACCTGAGTGCGCTCCCGCGCCGCACGTGACGCTGTTTCCGCACCAAGCGAGGTGACTAAGCCATGCACAGGACGTTGTGGACTCTAAGCCTCGTTGCGCTCGTGTTCGTGTTGGCTCCCGCGTGCGAACGCAGCAAACCGGAGCGTCGCCCAAGCCCAGTTCGGATCGGAGTTATGCTCCCGCTCACCGGAGGCGCGGCTTCCTTGGGGCAGTCATGCCGCCGCGGAGTCGAATTGGCGATTGAGCAGTACTCGCAGGACAAGATCGCCGGGCAGCCAGACATTGTGCTGGTGACTGAGGATACGCAGGCTAAGCCCGCCCAAGGCATCTCTGCCTTTCACAAGCTTACCGATGCTGATAAGGTCCATGCGATCATCGGACCGCTCGCGAGCAGTGTGACCATCGCCGTTGCCCCGCTTACCGAGCGCGCGCACACCGTTATCTTGTCTCCAGGCGCGTCTACGCCTTCGATCAGCGCCGCTGGCGAGTTCGTCTTTCGAAATGAACTCTCTGAAGCTCTTGGCGCGCGCCGCCAGGCCGAGCTAGCCTATCAGACCCTCGGGTATCGCAAGATTGCCCTCATCTACGTAAACAACGAATACGGCGTGGGCACCGCCACGCAGTTTCGCTCGAGATTCACGGAACTCGGCGGCAGTGTTCCTGTAGATGAGGCCTTCACCCCTGCTGCAACCAACTTTCGTACGGTTCTGACGAAACTGAAGAACTCTGCCGCGGACGCTGTGTTCTTTGTTTATCAGGACAGCGTTCTCGACTTTATGCGCCAGCGCGCCGAACTCGGCGTTGCCACGCAGGTTTTCACGACGCCCGTCTTTGAAGACCCCTCCAATCTTAAGAATCTTGGTCACCTCGCCGAAGGCGTAGTCTACGCCTACTATGGCGATTTCGACCCGCAAAGCAAGGACGACCTTCGCCGACAGTTCGTTGTGGCCTACACGACCCGCTATGACGAAACCCCAACGTACTATTCAGCACTCGGCTACGATGCAGCGCGTATTCTCCTCAAGGCTCTAAGCAACTGTTCCTTTAAGCGCACTTCCGTGGCCGAGGCCCTGTACTCTATCAAGGATTTCCCAGGTGTGACTGGGATTACGACCTTTGACAGTAACGGCGATGTAAACAAACCCGTGACATTGCGCACGGTGAGGAGCGGAGCCTTTGTCAAATACAAAGATATCCCGTGATCGTTGCTTGCTAGTGACCGGCGTTGGGTTCCGCGTTCTGGCTGGCAGCGTTGAAGGCGGGCACATCTATGACTCTGCAAAATACAAACCCAATATGGGCGCAGCTGTCGCCCTGTCGGCAGCGCAGATCGGTTACCGATGCATCTTGGTAGCTAGGACCCTCGAAAAACTTGAACGTGTTCGGGCATCCATCCTATCGCTCGTGCCAGCGGCGGATAGTCACGTACCACCCGCAGAGCGGGTGGCTTGAGGAGGCCCCCCCGAGGGGGGCGTGCACGTTGGGAAGGCCCCGTTGGGGCCGGGTTAACGGTTACTCAAACTCCAAACGGCTCTGGTTTTGATCTGCGTCCTCCTGCTCCTGGACGTAACGACGGATGCTTACCTCGTCGAGGCCGACCGTGCTCACGCAGTACCCACGAGACCAGAAATGAAGCCCCGTGAAATTCCGGCG
>JBDRKQ010000049.1:0-13648 GCA_043813895.1 Planctomycetota bacterium | reverse complement strand
TTCGCGTCGGGCAAGAGTGGATTGACCATCATGGCGGACTCCATTCCGCGAGGTTGGGATCCATCCGTGGATCCACTCGGAGCCCATTCTACCTCTCAGGCTGCCGCCGGGGGTCGCTCCACCAAAAGTGCGGGAGAACCGGTTTGCGCGCCTGCTGACACCGTGAGTGAAGATGTTCATCGCCGTGGGTGCATCAGCTGTGCCGACGCGCCTCTTGCGCACGATTCATGCGGAAGCAGCGGTGATCTGGACCGTCGTGTCGCCGGCCAACTTTGCTGTCTGTCTCGCGGATTCGCCCGGATGACGTTTTCGGTACGGACAGGACAGAAGGCCGCACACCGTACTGCACCGGTGAGCGGCCTTCTGAATCATTCTCATCACTCGCACCACAATGCGCTGACGTGCGTTTTCGCCCGACACCGCCGAGTGGACGCGAGTCTTGTCTCTCTCCCCAAAACCGATGCCTCTAGCGGCGTCGGCGGACGAGCACCAGGCCGCCGAGTGACAGCAGGGCGAGCGTCGCAGGCTCGGGGATCACCTCGATCGTGCCGCCGTTGTAGGTCACGGAGGCGTATACACCGGCTGGCGGAGGCTCGACCACGAATCCTTCGTTCAGGTCACCCGGGTTGTGATCTCCCGGCGTCAGATTCGCGAGCCCCAGGGCATCGCCCTGGAAGTAGATGGTGGCCAGCAGGATACCCGTGCCCCAGACACCGTCGCCCGGATCGGGCAGCGTCGTCACGGCACCCAAGTTCAGGTCGACCGTCGGATCATCCGGATCCGGAACCACCTGCGTGCCGAACATCTCCCACTCGGGGCCGTAAGCAACGCCCACCACTGAGACGTAGCCTGGATCGATCCACAAGTCCATGCCCCAGCCGACGATTGGAGTCAACGCGTCGATGTCGGCTATGACGTCGACAGCCACGACATTGCCCAGATCGACCGTGCTATTCGTCGGATCGAACGAGACCACAACACCAGCCAATGCCGGGCTTGCCATGAGCAAACCCAACACGGCAACACACATACCTCTACAAAGCCATTTCATGCCTCATCCTCCTCACATCAAAAAAACCTGATGTGACATTCTTGCCTCTCGTACTCACTGAGTCCACAGCGTGGACAACTTCTTATCTCAAAGATCGCCCGCCCGGCGTCCATGATCGGACGCCGGCGGACCATATCACGGAGCTAATCGTAGATCGCCACTGGTGTCTTGCCCCGCCGGCCGCAGCAGCAGGATGTTCTTCTTCTTCTTCGGCACCACGAAGTCCTTTCCGTTGGCCAGCTTGTAGCAGAGCACCCATCGGCTCCAGTCTGCCAACGTGACGCAGTCGTCACCGTCCAGATCGCAATCGGGGTTGTACTTGCCGCTTCCGTCACCGAGGCAGGTCGCCAGGGCATCCACGATGATCCAGTAGTCGTCGTCATCGACGACGCCATCCCAGTTGAAGTCGCCGCAGATGTCCCCGAGATCGAGCGGCACTTCGCAGTAGTTGCCGTTACAGTCGGTTACGCGAACCGTGCCGCTGCCGAGATAGAACGGCGTCGTCAACTCGACGGAGTAACGCACGATCGGGTCGCCCGGCACGAACGCAGGATCGATCGACAGCGTGAGGTTCGAGGCGCCCGGCAGCAACTCGATGCTGCAAATGCCGGTGTCGTGCGAGAGGTTGTCCTCCGCCCGGCCGTCGTACCTCTGCGGGAACGTGTCGGCCGAGATTAACAGCGACCAGTGGTCGAGCGTGCCGCCCGCGTAGGTGCTGTAGTCGTCGGCCACCTTGATTGTGTAGGTGCCGCTAGCAGGAACGCCGTCCAGGGTCGACAGGCTGCCGTCCTCCGGCTGCCAAGAGCCTGTGAACGGCGCGCCGGTGGAACTGCTTGGCAACACGGCGGCAGCCTCGTCGTCGAGCGTGACATCGATGAAGTTGTCGCCCGTGCTCCCTAGATCGGTGAAGAGGCCGAGCGCGAGGGGGCTCGTGAGGCTCATGTCGATATCCGAGTCGTTCGAGTGCATGATGGTGAACGTGAGGTCCACATCCGTCACGAGATCGGTATCGAGCACGACGATGCTCGACGTGATGCCTGCGGCGTTGTAGTTCGGAATCTCGGCGAACACTGGTCCGCTGAAGTAGCGTATCGTCTTGCCGAGCGTCCCGCTGCACACCGGCGGCTGGGCGTCAATCTCTACCAGGACGTAGCTTCGCAGACCGCACCCGTCCGTCACGCGCACGTAACCGCGGCCGTTCGCCATCGGATCGACGAGGCCGACGGCGAACGTGGCCGTCGCTGCCGGAAGCGTGCTGACCGACGTAAGCTGGAGGTTGTCTGCGAACGGGGCCATGTCGATCGCTGCAAGACCCGAGTCGCCGGCCTGATTGTCGCTGGCCGTACCTTCAAACTCGACGGTGCCCGGGTTATACACGCCGCTTGCGACCGGGAGATTGTCGTCACCGGAGGCGGCGAGCAGGCTGATCGGGACGACCGTTGTTGCGCCGGCGACATCCGTGATTTCGAGATTGCCGCTGCCGGGCAACGACGGATCTGTCAGCTCGACCTGATAGTCGACGATCTCGTCGCCTGGCGTGAAGCTCGCGACAACCGTGAGATTCACAGCGCCTCCGGCCAGCGCGATGGTGTCGATGCCTGATCCGGGCGCGAGATCCATCGCTGTCCCAACGTAGCGCTCGGGGCCGCACGGATTCTTGAGCGTCATTGACCAGCGTCGGAAGACAGCGCGGGTGCTGTAGGAGTGCCCGGACGTCCTGTTGTCGCCAACCACCATGTCCCAGTTGCCGGCAGAGTCCAGACCCGCCAGGCGGAAGAGGAAGTCGTTTCGCGGATCGGTCGAAATGCCGTCCGCGATGACATCGCCTCGGGCATCCGGTTGGTGCAGGCCCATGAAGGGGATTGTCCCAAGCGCGGGCTCCATATGCGCGTCGTCGGCTTCAGGCGCGTCGTCGTCGAAGTCGATCCAGAGGACGTCCTTGGTCAGGCCCGGTTCGCCGCGCCCGTCGCTGCCTGCGCGGTTCAGCAGGACAGCGCGTTGGCCGTCCTTGGACAGGTGCGAGAAGATGCGGCCGACGTCTCTCGTGTCGACGGTGATGGAGGCCTCGACCTCTCCCACGAGGAAGGAATCCGGCACACTCACGGTCGAGAGGAGACCAACAGGATCCGTGAGCGGCAGGTTGGTTTGCACCTCCTGCTTGAAGGTCAGCGCCTGCGTCACGGAGCCGCTGTTGGCGGGTCCCGTGGTGTCGGTCATGCCGTTGAGGCTGATAACACTCTGGCATGTATTGTCCTGGAGGTCCGTGACCGTGACGGTCCCCGACCCGTTCTGCGTCGAATCAATGAGGCTGACGGTGTAGTTCACGAGCGTATCGCCCGGCGTGAAGCCCGAGAGGTCGATTTGCACGTTCGTAGCCCCACTGAGGACGATGGAGGCGATCCCCTCCGCATCGGAGGCGGTACCCGCAAAGGTCTCCGGGCCCGCGAAACCTGCTTTGATCTCGATGGACCACCGGACGAGCCTCGCGCTGCCGTAGGTGCTTGAATCGTCGCGGACGTTGAGCTTCCACGTTCCCAGCGCGTCCTCACCGTTGAGCTGGGCAAGGCCGAGCGAATCCTCGACTGCCCACACGCCCGTGTATGGTTCGGCGCTGCTGAGAATCGGGATAATCTCGGTCCCGTCGTCGTCGAACGTGGTGTCAATGAAGTCATAGGCGGAACTGCTGGCCCGGTCGGTGAACAGCTCCACCACGGTATTGGCGGGACTGACCAGGTAGCAGTCGATGTCGGCAGTACTTACGCTCTCGATCGTCAGCGTGACGTTGACATCCGAGATGATGCCGGACTCCGTGATCTCGATCGTGCCATCGGCCCCGACGACGGCGTCGTTGTCCGGCACGTAGATCGGGCCGTGCAGGCTGTTCCGCGTGCGGTTCGAGAAGTTCACACCGTCGCAAACCGGAGCATCGACGTCGATGCTGACGATCTGGCACGCCGTGTTGCCCGCACAGTCGGCGACGATGAGTTTGGCGCTGCCGCTGTTGAGAGCATTCACCAGTTCGATGTCGAAGGTCACGATCCCGTCGCCCGGCGTGAACGTCAGATTCGTAATCTGCAGATTGTCGTTATCGTTCAGCAAGACGCTGCAGATGCCGGAGTCGCCGGGCGCGTTGTCGGTCGCCGTGCCGGCGATGGAATCGCTGGGATAATCAGGGGTCAGCACGACCACCGGGTCAACGTCCTCCGTGCCGGCGCCGCCCGCCTGCTCGTTGATGAAGATCGCCAGTTCATAGGTTTCGGTCGGCCCGACTTGCGATGCGGTGCTCTGTGGCATGACCTCAACGTAGTGCGTGCCGGTCGCCCGGGCCACGAAGAAGCATCCCTGAGCCGGATAGTCTCCGCCTTCTGTCTGGGCGGTGTTCGAGTCGCTGACATCAGTCAGCAGCGCATACTCGTCGGGGTCGTAGACAACGAGCTTCGCATGGAAGGCGAGCGGGTCGTCGTTGGCAGACAGGTTCCCGGGCGAATCTCGCTCGGGGTCGCCGTCGCAGGCGATGAAGATCCGGTCGCCTACAGTCGCCTCGAAGGCGTAGAAGTCACTGTCGTCGGTCGTGGGGATCACGCCGGCGAAGTAGTTCTTGCCGCTGACATCGGCGGCGGCGAACGTGTTGTTGGGTTCGCACTCCTGCAAGGGTGCTCGCGATGCAGGTTCGACGCCGGTGTGGAAGCGATAGCGGTGTATCGTGTTCGTGTTGCCGGAGTCGGCATCGCCTACGTTCAGGTAGTGTGTGCCGTCGGCGGTCATCTGCGCGCCGGCGATCACCGATGAGGTCGTGCTGTAGATGTAGTACAGGTCACCCAGGTCGGAGTTGATGCCGTCGCCGTCGTCGTCGAATTCGATGAGCGTCGTGCCGTCCGACCCGTATAGGCGCAGCTCGGTATCCAGCGTGCTGTTGCTGGAGCCGCCGTTGTTGACGTAGGCATAGACGCGGTCGCCGGTCAGGCCTGTCACGGCCCAGTAGTCTTCATCAGCAGGGCCGACGAGCTGGCCGCCATTGAGCGGTGTAGCCAGCGGCGTGGCGGTCGCCGGAATGTCGTTCGGCTCGAGTTCGTTCATCTCGTAGGCGAAGGCGTCGTCGATGATGAGGGCGTAGGCACCGGTGATGGCCGTCGTGCTCCCATCATCCACGAAGATCCAGTAGTCCTTGCCTGCGTCCAGCGAGACGACGACCAACTCGTGCTTGGCGCCGCTCGTGCCGCTCGTGCTGTGGTTCGACGCCCCCAGGCAGCCGTCGGGCCAGAACGGACCGCAGGAATCGTCGACGTACAGCACGCCGTCAAAACCGTTCGTGGCCAGCTCGATGGCGTACTCACCGTCCACGGCCGGGGAGAACTTATAGACGTGATCGGGGCCGGGAGCCGTCGTCGGCGTCGTGCCGGAGACGCCGCATTGATCCGCGGACTGGGTGAACACGAAGTCGTCTATCGCCCCGTCGATGTCATTGAGGACGACAACCGGCAGCGTGCTCGAAAGCGTGACCGCGGAGGCACAATCTTCCGGGATCGTCAGGTCCAACTGATCCACCATCAGCGTGAACGGGAATTCGTCGTACGAAGCGGCGTCGTGGTCGACGCCGATGAGGTACTCCGTTCCGGCATTCAGAGCGACATCCAACTCGACGGGTCGGGCGGTGCCAGGTGCGCGGACACCACCGACGAAAGTGGTTGTCAGCGGATCGTAGACATAGATCGTGAACCGGCGATCGGAGGACCGCAACGGCGCATACTCCCACGGAAGAAGCATGACGCGATACGTGTCAGTCGCGCCGGGTGTAAGGCTGTAGAAGACGTCCGGTCCATCCATGTAGGAATCGATACCGGAAATCTGCCCGCCGGTTGTGTTGATATCGTCCTGTGCCAGCACCGTTGTGCCGTAAAGGACCAGCGGCAAGCCGGGCCCGATGACCTCGGCGTTGGCCGGCAAGTCGTTAGCGGGTGACGGTGGAATCGCGAAAGCGTTCGTCGGGAGGACGAAGCACATCGCGAGCGCGACGGCAATCGAAGTGAGCTTCTTACTTCTTCCAAGCATGGGTCACCTCCAGGTACACAAGGTTCCAGTTCCGAGCGTCCAGTTCGCTGTTCACATACTTTTTCGACAACACATTCACTCTCGCGACTGTGAGCGTTAACATCTACAGGCCTCCAAATGTGCTCTCCCTCGCGAGCTTCCATACTCTCTGCGATATTCGTTGCCTCTCCGCGGATGGCGGTTGGCATTATTCACGAGGTGCGTTCCTGGGTGAACGCAGGTTCAGAGATTGGCTCCGGATGTCCACTCACGTGCGCGCGTGGCGAGACACCCTCCGCAAGGTGTCACCTTTGTGTCGCTCGTTTGTGGATCGTTGGCGCCCCTGTTCCCTCCGCCGCTCGGCCAGACTCCACGGCTCCGAGACTCCCCCTCAGCATATCACGACGCCCCCTCTGCGCCAAGCCCACGGCAAACATGCCGGCTGCAAATCCAGGCTGGTCCCGGCAAGCCCGGCCACAAGGAGCCGCGCAATCCACTTGGACACAAGCAGTTGCATCGAACGGGATCGCCGCCGCGGGGAGGCGCCGCTCCTCCGCGAGACACCAGGCCGGGGCCGGAAAACGACCAGCCTGACGAATCCCGGAGACGATTTCTTGGATGCGTGGCGCGTTCCATCCGTTGCATTCGCCCACCGATCGGCAATACACTGGTGTGTACGACAGGGAGGCAGGAGCGGGAAATCCACGCCGCCCTTCGCGAGCCATTCGCATTCACGGCGAAACGTCGAGTCGAGAGGCGCGCCAAGCCTCACATGCCGGCAGGAGTCTCAACGATGTCATCAAAGTGTCACCAACATCCTTCGTTCGTTTGCCTGTTTCTCATTGTTATCGTTCTCACCGCGTTCAGAACTGCGGTCCTCGCCGATGACGGACCCGAAGGTCCAGGCTTCTACGACGCGAGCGGCTTTCGAGCCGTGCGCGTTTCCACCTCCGAGTTCGTCGTCTGCACAAGCCGCCCACGCGCCTCTGAGCCGCAGATGCGACCGGCCAACTTGCCGCCGCTCTTCACGCCGGATGAATTGCACCCGGCGGCTGTGACTCTGGAAGAGCGCCTCGCACGCCGCGGCCTGCATGTCGTCCGCAATGTGGGGCGAGAAACGGTCGATGCCCTCGACGGCGTCTCGTTTGTCCTGCCGCTGCTGTATCCGTCGGGCAGCGACGTTCCGATCTACCCGAGCAATCGCGTCATCGTCGCGCTGCAATCCGCCGCCGGTTTGGCGCAGCTCGAACAGGTCGCCTTCGAGAACAACTGCAGGATCAAGAAGTGCAAGTGGGGCGAGAATCGGTTCATTCTCACGGTTCTCGACACGCGTTCCGTTGATCCGCTCGCATTGGCCAACACGCTGCACGAGATGACGGCACTCGTGCTGTACGCCCACCCCGACTTCTTTCTTCCGAAGATTGCCTACGCGCCGCCGGTCATCAACGACCCGTTGTACCTCAGTCTGCAATGGCACCTTGACGGCGACACGGCAAAGGGCGCGGATGCCAACAGCGACATCAACGTCGAAACAGCCTGGGACACGGACAACGGGCCGACCGCCCAAGGCTCGCCAACGGTTCGCGTCTCGATTCTCGATGAGTGCGTCGAGAAACTGCACCCCGACCTCTTCCCGAATTGGGCGGCCGGGCTGGATCTCGACAACGACCCGCCCGACGACGACCCGAGCCCCGATGCGGGGCAGCGCCACGGAACGTCCTGCGCGGGCGTCGCCGTCGCCGCGGGCAATACGATCGGCGTGCGAGGCGCCGCGCCGGCCTGCGGGCTCATCGGCGTCAAGTTCTTCGGCGCCAGCATCAGTGAGATGGCGGATGGCTTCTACTTCAGCGTCGATCCTGACGATAATGGAAACCACAGCGACGGCGCGGCCGTCCTCAGCAACAGTTGGGGATTCGCGGACGGCACCCTGCAACCGCCGGACGTCGTCAACGCGATCAACTTCGCCGCCACCTCAGGCCGAAACGGGCTCGGCTGCCTCGTGCTTTTCGCCTCCGCGAACAACGACCACACGGTCAATGGCGTGTCCGCCCTCTGCCAACTCCTGAACGTGATGGGCGTCGGCGGGACCAACAGCCACGCCATGCACACCGAGTTCAGCGACGTGGGACCGGAAGTCGGCATCACGACGCCGACAAATGACCGTGGGGACGACGGCGTCCGGTTCTCCTGGCTGGATATCACGACGACGGACAACACAGGATCAAGTGGGTACAACGGCCTACCCGACCTGGACTACACGGATGAGTTCGGCGGCACCAGCTCGGCCACACCCCTGGCGGCAGGCGTTCTCGCGCTGATTATCTCCCAGGACGAAACGATGACTGCCGCCCAGGCGCGCGCCATCCTCCAGCATACGGCCGTCCGCCTGGACGAGCCCTACGGTCGCTTCGACGGCGTGACAGGCCACAGCCACCGATTCGGCTTCGGGCGCGCCGATGCAGGTGCGGCCGTCGCCGCTGCACGCGCAGGCCTGCGCTGGCCGGACCGTATTCGCACCCTGACCGCCAACCCGACCGGAAACGACATCACGCTCACGTGGAGCACGCCGCTGAACAACTACAGCGGAAGCCTGCTCGTCCGTTCCGACAAGCCGTTCGCATGGATGCCGACGGATGGTGAAACCTACACGGTCTCACAGATCGTCGCCCCGGGCGTCCAGGTCGTTCACAACGATACGGCAAGCATCTACGTGGACGTGGCCGCCAGCAGCGGCGCCTTCTTCTACGGTGTGTACCCGCGTAGTGCGGGCAACCTGTACGGCTTCGGCGCCAAGGCGCATCTCATCCGCGACGGCATCACCCTCTTCTATGACAACTCCGAGTCAGCCGATCCAGGCTGGAGCCACGGCGGCGCCGGCGACGAATGGACGCGCGGCACACCCACGTCCGCCAACTCGATTTTCGGGCAGGAGGTCGTCGGCAGCGGTCCGCTCGCGGGGCTCCGCGGGACGCGCGCGATCGGCGGGAACGTCTGCTGGGGCACGGACCTCGCCACCACCTATGACTCCAACAGCAACGCCTACCTGCAAACGCCGCTGATCAACCTGACCGGTGTCACCGCGCCCGTCTTCCTCGAATACTGGGACTGGTGTCTCCTCGAGACATTCTACGACATCTGTACCGTGGAGGTTGTCGACGCGGGCGGAAACCTGCTGGGCTACCTCGACGATGATACCGGCGGTGACTACGACTGGACGCAGCGCGTGTACGACTTGACGCCGTTTGCCGGACAGGCAGTCAGGATTCGGTTTCGGCTCGTGTCCGACAGCCTCTTCGAGCGCGACGGGTGGTTCCTCGACGAGGTCCGCGTGACCGTAGCAGCGAACATTCCGCTGCCGCCGACGGCGGAGGACGTGTACGCCGAAACGACGGAGAACACGCCCGTCGGCATCACGCTGATCGGCGCCGATCCCAATCCGGGCACCACCCTGTCGTACATCATCACCACTCTGCCGGCCCACGGCGATCTTCACGATCCGAACGGCGGGCAGATCACGCTGGTCCCCTACACATTGCTGTCAGAGGGCAACGTGGTGAACTTCGATTCAGACACGGACTACCAAGGGTCGGACGCCTTCACCTATCGCGCGTTCGACGGCGCGCTCCAGTCGAACGATGCGACGGCGGACGTTTCCATCGGCACCCCCTTGCTGGCCTACGACTTCCCGCTCGACGTTGATCCTGGCTGGCTTGCCGAGCCGGACTGGGCGTTTGGCGTGCCACTGGGCAGCGGCGGGGACCCGACTGCGGGGTACTCCGGCACCAAGGTCTACGGCTACAATCTCGCCGGACAATACACCGACGACCTGCCGCAAACGCACCTCACGACGCTCCCGATGAATTGCTCCGGTCTGTCCCGTGTGACGCTGGACTTCGCCAGGTGGCTGGGGGTTGAGGCCGCCAGCTACGACGACGCCAGCGTCGCCGTGACGAACGATGGCGTCGAGTGGCACACCGTCTGGTCACACACGGGGGGCGACCTCCAGGAAACCGCCTGGAGCCTGCAATCGTACAATGTCGGCGAGGTGGCCGACGACCAGCCCTTCGTGCAGTTCCGCTGGACCATGGGCGCGACCGACGGGAACACCACGTTCTCCGGCTGGAACATCGACGATATTCAGGTGTGGGCGATCGGCACGCCAGTAGCCAACCAGCCGCCGCTTGCCGAGCGCGTGGTCGTTTCGACTCCCAAGAACACGGCACTGGACGTTACACTGGTTGCGAGCGATCAGAATGAGGATCCGCTGGAGTACGTGATTCTCGACCTGCCGCCCGACGGCACATTGAGTGATCCGAACGGCTCGACGATTGTCACGACGCCCTACACGCTGCTCACCGGGGGAAACGTTGTTTCCTACCAGCCGGACACGGACTTTGTGGGTGATGACGTGTTCCACTACGCCGCCACCGACGGCCTGTTGCTTTCAAACGCCGCGCCGGCCGAAATGGAAGTGATCGAGTCCGCGGCTTTCCCGTTCACGGAGGACTTCGAGGCAGGCTCGCCGCTTGCTCTGTACTGGTCGACTTTCTCCACGAGTGCCGGGCGAGTGCGCGTGACCGATCAGGACGGGCCCATCGGTGTCTACCATGTCACGATGGATTCGGGTCGGGAGAGCACTACGAGTGCCAATGAGCTGACACTGGCAATCGACCTCGAAGGCGAGTCCATCGTCCTGCTGCGCTACGATTGGAAGGATTACGGTGATGAAGCCAACGCACTGCCCGACAGTTGGGTCGGCTCCACCCCGGGCGACGGCGTCGCCATCAGTGCCGACGGAATCACCTGGCACAAGGTGGCAAACTTGTTCGATCCGGCCGCCAGAGGCGATGGCTATGCGTCGGAAGACGCCGAGCCTCGGGCAGCGGATTACCAGACGGTGACCATTGACCTCGACGCGGCCGCCGCAAGCGCAGGCATTCCGTACACCAAGACGTTCCGCATTCGGTTCCAGCAATACGACAACAACCCGATCCCGACTGACGGCGTGGCGATCGACAACGTCAACGTGCTGCAAGGAACGGGCGATCCCATCATCACGACGCCGGGCCTGCCCGATGGCCGCCTCGGTGAACCCTACGGTCCCTTTGCGATGGCGGCAGCCGGCGGCGACTTGCCGCTCGTCTGGTTCACGCCGATCGAGTTCTTCGAGGAGAGCCTTGGAGAAAGCCAGTTCCAGACCGTCGGCATTGCCCAAGGCTGGCAGGACGACGACGCGGCGTTCGATTACACGCTGCCCTTTGTCTTCCCCTTCTACGGAGAGCAGCTTACGGCCGTCAAAGTGGCCACGGACGGGTGGATCAACTTCGGCAGCTACGTGGGGTCAACTTACGCGAACAGCGAGATCCTGCTGGCCTACAACAAGCGCATCGCGCCGCTGTGGGATGACTTGCGAACCGACCAGGGTGGCGACATCTACATCGATGAGTCCATTACCGGCCAGGTGACCTTCCGTTGGGACGCCGTGACCAGAAGCGGGCTGTACCCGTGCAACTTCAGCGCAACGCTCTTCGAGGACGGCCGCATCCAGTTTGACTACGGCACGGGCAACACGCCCATCACTGCTACGGTCGGCGTTTCCTCAGGTGACCAGGAGCGGTACTTCTTGTCCAGCTATGACGCACAGCCTGACTTGGGCGGTGTCGATTCGCTGATCCTCGACTATTCCCGCCTGCCGCCGGGCCTGATCATGGACTCGGAAGGTGTCATCACGGGCACGCCGACAACGCTCGGAGTCTGGCATCCCATCTTCGTGGTGGAAGACGCTTCGCAGAGAACCGACTCCAAGCAACTCGCCCTTGCGGTCACCGACGATCTCTACGGCGATTTCGACGGTGACGACGACGTGGACGATTTCGACTTCAGCGAGTTCAAGCGATGCTACACCGGCGACGGCGGCGGTCCCGTCGAGCAGGATTGCCAGCCGGGTGACTCTGACGGCGACACGGATATCGACTGCACGGATTGGCTCGCATTTGAACAGGCCTTCTTCAACAGCGCTGGTTATCTGCCCATTGCGGAAATGGACGAATTCCTCGGGGCACTCGTTGATCCCACACAGGACGAGGTCTTCCGCTGCATCGCCGACATGAACCACGACGGCGGCTCCGACGGACTCGACATCCAGCCGTATGCCGATGCGCTGCTTGGATTCTGAATGCAAAGTAGTATGTAAGAACGCCGCCCTCCGTGCTATCCGCCACAACATTCTGCACCTTCGTGCGCGAGTTCTCGCCATCACCTCCGGTGATTGCCCCGAGATTCAAGCTCGACCGTGTTGGACTTGCTGTCCCTCCCGAAAACACCGTGCACCTTGCCAATAAACAACTTACGAGTTGACCGCTTCGACCTCTCGGCTATCGTGTTCGGGCTGCAAGCCAGGTCTCGAAGGCTGCGAAATGGGGTTGATCCGCATCCTTGGTACTGTTCATTCGTGGGATATTGCGTGACCGAGCGGAACTTGCGGCTGAGAATCTCACGCTGAGACAGAACGACGCAGCAAACCACGCGCTGTCACGAAGAGGATGGCCATCAGTGCAGGCGACTCCCGCTCACATACCAACGCGACAGCTCTTTGGCTGGTTGAACCTCGCCGAGTGTCAGGAAGGGGCCAGCCTCGGTCGGAGTCACCAGCTGCCCGGCCTTTTCCTCAGCCCCGGAGAAGGGATTCGAGGCTGGCAACCGATCTTCGCCCACATCCGTGTCAGCACCGGGTGCTTGTGGATCTCCGTTTCGTCCTGGAAGACGAGGGCCTCGGCCGCGTTCGTTCGCAGCGTTTGTTTTCAAGCGGGCAAGCTCTTTCTTGGCCTTGGCATGGGCCTTCTCGTCGCGTTTGCCTTCGAGCGTGTGCTTGGGATGCTGTAGGGAGAATCGCTCGTGAGCCAACACGCGACGCACCGTACTGACGCTGGCACGCAGTCTGCAACGACGCCGCAAGTGTTCGCTCAACCGCGGCGCCGACCACGTGGTAAAGCCGTAGCCCAGTTCCCGCGGGTTGGTCCGCATGGCTTCCAGTACCGGTTCCCGCAAAGCGGCGGCCAGCTTCGAGGGACGGCCGGGCGAAAACGCGAGGACCTCAAGCCGCGAACAACCGCGCGGACTGAAGTCCGCGGCTCCTCAGATGCGTTTCATCGCTGTCATACTAGAGCCGCCTCTCCCGCCCGGCGTTGTCGAGTTCCTGGTTCAACGCGTGGGAGTGGTTCACGATTGCCGACAGGCGGGCCGCTGTCGTACTCACAATAGCGCTTGCTCGGCACGGCTTCTCATTGCGGCGGATTGGGATATCATGGTCCCGGTTGCCGCCGGCGCGGCGCCACGTGAAGGGGAACATCGGCGTCTCGCTGGTCGTACTGGTTGCGGCCGAAGTCGATGCCGCCACTCCCTCGGTCCCTGGGTCCCTTCGGCCAGAAAGAACGAGGCAATGTCCGTCGAAACACACCACATCCGGATCAAGACCCGAGGTAACAACGAAGTGCTGGATCTGACGCCTCAACTCGTCGAGGTCCTGAACCGCGCCGAGATCAGCAATGGAACCGCCACGCTCTTCGCCGT